>NZ_JHEG04000001.1:635598-801524 GCF_000760695.4 Tolypothrix bouteillei VB521301
AATTATCGTCATGACAAGGCAGATGGCAGAGGGCAGATGGCAGAAGGGAAGAGGTTTTTAGGCAACTTTACTTTTCGTTACATACTTCGGTTTTTTTGCGCCTTTCTACTTAAATGAAAGCTTGGTAAATTATGCTCTTGGAAAAGAGCGATAGGGCTTTAGCCCTTAGCGCTTACGCTATCGCATTTCAAAAGTAAATTTTTTCTCTCAGTCAAGCTTTGCTCTACATCGATCGCACGTTGCGAGCTACCCAACCAAACTGGCTTTGGGCTAACTCAAATTTGACAGCCGTACCAGCTGATATGGTACGGTATCCCTCTCCTGGAATAGCGGTGAAGTTGAAGAAGACATCTTCACCACCGTCATTTCTGCCAATTGCACCATTGCCCGTTTTGAGATCGAACCAACGTACAGTTCCTTGCAACACAGTTCTTCCATTGGCTCCCAATGGTGGTCCACCATTCAACCATTCTTGTTGGGGGATGCGAACTTGTTTGACTTGGTCGGTATCGTAAGCTTCATAGCGGTAATCGGAGCGCGTCTCCATAATTGCCCGCAAATCGTGCCGCAATTCTTCAAGTGTTGGTCGCCCGACAAAGAACCAACCGTTGTAAATTTTGTAGATGGTTAAATCGGGACGCAAAATAAAAGTATAAGGTTGAGCGCGATAGGCATACTCACCTTCCGTGCTATCTAAAATATTAATTTGCTTTATCAGTTCGCGTTTCTCGTCACATAGAAACGACCACTGTGCTCCCAATCCAGCCCGGAAAGCAGCTTGAACTAGAGGCGGGTCCACACTAATTGTTACCAAGGAGCCGTAATTGACTGCCAATTCACTTTGAAACCGTACTAACTGGGAAAGCTGTTCTCGATCTCTAGGACAAAAGAAGCCTCGATAGAAGACAACAATCAACGGGTAACCGTCGGTAAAACCCATGTGACGATCCATCAGGCTGGGCTGAGTGAAATCGGAAAGCTTCACCAGTTCATTTTTGTGATTCGGCAGTTCGGCATTTATAAAGCGATCCCCTGGTTGTAAATTTGCGGTCATAAAGCTGCACCCGTGCAAAAATTCTAAATATTAAGCGCTACAACAATCTTATAAATTTCTGAGAATATGTTTGTAAGTAACCCCTTGTAAATATCATCTACAACCATGTTGTGATATATCCATTTTTGAAAATCAGACGTTTGTGGTAAACAATATTCATTGAATTGCCAAGGGGAATTTCCTAAAAAGCTGCCGACCAAATCTTCATAGAGTTTAGCGTGGGTTACACCCTCATAGTCTAACCACAAATCTTCGTAACTAGTTTCAGGATTGAAGGCAGTCATTATGAGGGGTGCAATAGCAAAGATTAAACTAACCAGATCCGTCTGTACTAGTCTGTAGTTAGTAATCTTACAATGACACGCCAGATTAGCCCAACAGCAATGAGCGTTAAACCTACTAACCAAATCTGTTGTTCTACCCAAAAAGCTAAGAAAGCACAGGAAGCCAAACCCGCCCAAGCTAACCATTTAGGATAGAGCCGTTCTTGGGGAGGTAGTTGTAGTGCTGCCAAGTTAGTGACGGCGTAGTAAATTAAAACGCTGAAGGCACTAAAAGACCAAGTCGTTTTTACATTTCCAATCAGAACCAAAAGAGCGATCGCAATGCCAACAACCAACACAGCCCAAACTGGTGTCGTCTCTGACTTATTCAACCTTGCCAAAATTCCAGGTAGATCTCGGCGTCTTGCCATTGCCAATACCACGCGAGACAATCCTAGAATCAAATTCAGCAGCACGCCTAACATTGCAGTCATGGCTCCAAGAGCTAAGACTACACCACCGCTTGAACCTACAACGTTGCGGACAACAAGTTCAAGCGGTGCAGCTTGAACTTGTTGAGTGACCTTGCCTAAAACATCTGCTCCCACTGCTCCAATACCAACCACCGCCACTGCTATATAAAGCAGCATCGTCAGCAATAAGGTGACAACCATCGCTCTGGGAATAGTTTTTCGCGGTTCTTTTGCTTCTTCACCCATTGTGGCAATGCGACCATAACCCGTGTAAGCTACAAACATGAGCGCAGTCGCTTGGAGTAAGGATGCAGTATTTCCCGTAAAAAAAGGTGTAAGATTTTTAGCACTATTCTCGATGGCACTTGGCAAACAAACAACCACAAAGAAACATAAAGATAGCAGCGTTATCGATACAATGATGATATTAATCAGGTTAGAGCGCCGAAGCCCACTTAGAACAATTAGAGTCAGAATAGCCACAGCTATTAAAGCCGTAGGAACGAAAAAGCCACTACCTATAAGATTGGTAGTAGTCAGTAAGTAGCCAGCAAAACCCAATGCAGCCGTGGCTGCTGAAGCAGTTTTGGCTAAGAGAAACATCCAGCCTGCTGTAAAACCAAACCAAGGATTAAGGTACTTATAGCCGTATTCATAAGTTCCACCACTGACAGCATGATTGGCAGCTAACTGAGCACTGTTTAGACCGTTGCAAGTGGCAACGAAAGCAGCTAACGCCAGTGCAAGTATAACGCTAGGTCCAGCAATTCCAGCAGATATGCCTATACTTACAAATACACCTGTACCAATAATCGAGCCCAGTCCCATCATCGTTGCACCCATCACCCCTAATTCTCTTCGTAATTGGGGCATTACTGTTCTCTGTGACACAACACACCTTTTGTTGAGATAGAGACTACAGAAACATATTATCGTAAATCAATATCGAAATTCTATATAAAACTCTTACATCTGCTGTTTAATGCGATCGCCAGACTTTTTGTTACAGCAACAGCATTTTGGGTTTAATTACTTTTGATACTTAGCCTGTGTAAAAAGCCCCTTCTTTGTCAACGGTATGATTATTAAACATCCCCCAATAACCAGAAAAACCGATCCTAAAGCAGTCAAAACAAATGTCACTCCCCAAAGACTAAAAAAAGAATTAATATTGACAGAATTGGGATTTTGAGAATTATATAACACTTCTACCTGTTGACCTAGAGAAAATCGTGGTGGGTAGCTACCTGTATTAGATTCAAATATCCTTTCTTGTCCAGATTTTGTGGTAAATCTAACCATTGGATAGTAAAGCTCGGAAACTTCACCATCACTATCAGTTGAGAAGCGTCTGATTAAATTGACGACTGTCCCTTGTGCTGGTATTGCTTGACTGACGAAAGAACGAGTATTCAGTCCATTGACTATGCCTGCAACACTAAGTATAGTGCCAACACCACCCATGACTGAACCAATTAACATGATAATTTTACTCATAGAGATTGTGACATGTTTGAAACTATTATTGAACTATTAATTTAGGTCACAATCGGGTAAAACTAGGGGAAACCTCTAGATAAGCTTTGAAGCGTAGTGCCATATTCCAGGATCTGTATTCTCAACTAGCCATCATTTGCCAGCAAGTTGGTGGGTTTGAATTTACCAGAACACATTCATTTTGTAGGTCTCTTATCTAACCCAAAAATTTGTTCATCTGTAGAATTCCCCTTTGATTTGGTTGTCTCGCTGTCGTCGTGCTTCCATGTCATCCCAGTTAAGTTTGCGAGCTAGTTCCACTAGACGATTTCTAATATCAAAGGCTCAACTCAAATACGGACGTGACAATCGCTCGGAGCATTTTTAAACCCGAGTGCAGCTATAACTTCTTGAAGTACCTAGCGATGGGTAACAACCTGAAACCTAGCTTTTCATATGCACAACGTGCTGGAGCATGACCGGGGTCACCTCCAGTCTCGACCATAGCAACAGACATTCCAGCAACTTTCATCCAATCAAGAGCAAATTCCATTAGAGCGGTGCCAATACCTCGACGTTGATAGTCTGGATCGACGGCAATCATGTAAATTTCCCCCATTCTACTCTCTGAGTAGAGCTTCACGGCTATAAAACCCACGGTTGAATCAGAGTCGATAGCAACCCACACTTTCATGTCTGCTTCTACACAGACGGACTCGACAGCATGAAGCTGACTTAAACGCCAACCCTCAGGATAAAATGAGCGGTACACCTCAATATCCATCGCTTTCTCAATCGAATCAAAGACTGGAGCCCATGCCCGAAGCGAAAGACTTTTGACGGCATCAAGCTGACTATCTTCGTATGGTTCAATTCGCATATAAGTACGGACTTCGCTGAGTACAAGGTATCAGTAGCATCGTAACAGAAAATTAAACACTCGTGTTACAAAAATACTACATTTTTAGGTGTTATTTACTCATTGTGTTGAAGGCATATAGAAATCCTAAATCATTTGTAAAAAATTTTGATTGCTAATAGCTAATGGCTTTTTGACCATTAGCCATTAGCTATTAGCTATTAGCAGTTTTCACTCTTATTTTTATATTTCATTTAGGATTGCTATAACTCTGAAGTTGTAACAAACTAACAAATAAGAAAATAAAAAATACGGCTGTACAGTTCTCAAGTCATATGAAGCGATCGCCCTGGTACGAATTTGTCGCTAACTTTTCAAAGTTGAGCCTTCTTCAAGGTTACTTGTGACCGATGTGGCATGAACAAATACAGCAGTTTCCGATGTTATGAGGTACAGTTAGTATTAATAAAATCAAAAGATAATACTGTCATGAAAGCATATTCAGTAGATATTCGAGAAAAAATAGTGGCAGCGCATATTGAGGAAAAAATCTCGATTCGTCAAGTAGCACTCAGATTTGCAGTGAGCAAAAGTTTAGTACAAAAGCTAGTAAAGCAACAAAAAAGTCATGGTAATTTACAACCATTAAAACCGGGTAAGCCACGATTTAGTCATCTGACAAATGCGGAATTAGAGTTAAGAGAACTAGTGTCAGAGAATCCGGATGCAACAATAGTGGAATTCTGTGAATTATTTGCGGCAAAGACAGGTAATTGGGTGAGTCAGACGGCAATGTGTCGTTCTTTACAAAAATTAGGATTAAATCGCAAAAAAAAACATTGCGGAGTAGCCAAGCAGCAACTCCAAGAGTTCAAAAACTCAGAGTAGAATATTGGGAAAAAGTCAAGGAGATAGAGCCAGAAAACTTGGTATTTTTAGATGAAACAGGGGTAATACTGGGTTTAGCAAGAACGCATGCACGTTCACAAAAGGGAACAAGAGTATATGAAATGAAGCCATTTTACCGGGGAGCAAAAGTTACGGTGATTGGAGCAATAAGTCTTAAAAAAGTTGTGGCATTAATGACAATAAATAACTCAATGGATAGCCTAGCTTTTGAAGGATTTATTGAGAAGTTCTTATTGCCTCAATTATGGCCGGGAGCAGTAGTAGTTATGGATAATTTACCGGCACATAAACTAGCATCAATCGAACCAATGATTGAATCTGTAGGTGCAAAAGTCTTGTGTTTATCTCCATATTCTCCTGATTTTAATCCCATTGAATTATGGTGGTCACAACTTAAATCTTTTTTACGTACTTTTTCTCCAACTACAACCGAAATGGTTGATAAAGTTATCTCTGTTGCTCTCGACTTGATGAATCCTCAACATTTAAAAAATTGGTTCACTAAGTGCTGTTATTGTACCTCATAACATCGGAATTTGCTGTAAATTATGGATAATTTAAACTGTCTGATTTTAGCAAATTGCTAGAAGTTGCTTGATGCTTTAATCGGTCAATCATGACAAATCGAATATCCCGTTTTTCGGCAATCAGTTTAATCCCCGGTTGTTGAAGATTTAAGAAGTCCAACCCTTTTTCTTTACCGCTAATTAAGAAGTCATTGATAGCGATTTTATAAGTGCGTTTGGGGTCAAGAGGTTGACCCTGAACCAACCAATTTTTTGAATTGGCTTGCTGGCTTACTTTAGCTGTTTGCAAATAGCCACCAGTACCTTTATTAGCTTGTCCTCGATCCAAGACTCTTTGCAAAAGCGCACCATCGATCTCTATTGCAACAACTTTACCCCCAAAAGGCAGTATCCGAATCACATCAAATTGGGTAATTGGTCCTGGGGGAATAACATCATCTATGCGAATGGAACCACCATTAAAGACAGCTAAATCTGCGTCAGGTACTTCCTGCAACATCGCCTCAGCAATTAACTCTGTCAGCTTTGTAGATGTATTGCGGACGCTAGATTCTAAACCATCTAACGCAAATGTCAGTTGACCAATTTCCTGAGTTGGCTCAAAACCAGCAGCACGAAATGCTTGATAACCTCGTTCTAGCCATTCCTTAACTATTTTTGCCGTTTTTGGGTCGTCAGGAATTTTTTCGGTAATTGGTACCAATCGAGAGTTAATTGCAAGACTTTTATCAATAGTATCGTAACTCAATTGGTGAACGTAAACTGTACGTGCATTAGCATCTGCTTTAAAAATCGGTGTAAAATCCCGACCCCGCCATTGCTGGATATTTTCATGTTCGTGACCACCCAGAATTATGTCGATTTCCGGTACAGTTTCGGCTAGTTTGCGGTCATCTTCAATTGATAGATGAGTGATGGCAACTATAATATCAGCTTTACCCTTTAGTGCTATCACCTGCTGTTTGGCTGTTGCAATCGGATCGGTATAACTGACGTAGTTAGGCTGATTGCTATTGAGGGTAACACCAATTAATCCTACCCTAACCACAGCACCGCGATCGCCTTTAACATTGAATACTATTGAGCGGGGAACGCCCTTGAAAGGTTGTCCGGTGCGAGCGGATACATTACTGGAAATCCAGCGAAATTGAGATTCTTGCAATCTTTGATAGAAGAGATTTTCGGGTAAGTCAAATTCGTGGTTACCAAAAGTCGCATAGTCAAACCCCAAGGCGTTCATCACAGCTACCATTTGCTGACCTGCTAGAGGTGTACCATTAATTTTGGCAGTTCCTAAAGCCGAAGGGCTAAAAGCGTCTCCTGCTAACACGGTGTAGGTGCGGGGATTGGCTTTGTAAAGTTGTTTTCGTAGGGTGGCGACACGCGCTAAACCACCACGAGTTCCACCCTCGACAGGAGTAATTTCATAGATATCGTTAAGTTGTAGCAGGTTAATATTTACAATTTCTGCAAGTGCAGGAGTCACTAAGGTTACTGCTGCTAATACTTGTAAAACTACACTGTATGCCTGAAAAATAAGTTTCATTTTTAAATTTGGAAACTCGTACTTTAGTGTTTCTATTATTATCTAATGTTTTGGATGATGTGGGATTGTAAAGTATTGCGGGAGAGGTACTCCTGCTACTAAGACAATTGCTTACTCATGAGTAGCAATGCATGACATAAAAGTTGTTAAATACAATTAAAATTTAAAAACTAAAATTCACGAGTCATATGGATAATATTCCGGTCATTGACTTTTCTCTCTTTACCAGTGATGATGCAAGGGCTAGGCAAAGTGTAGTTGAGCAAATCTACGTAGCTTGTCATGAAATTGGGTTTATGTATTTACAAAATTGTAGTATATCTCAAGACCTGATTGAGCAAGTATTCATACAGAGCAAAGACTTCTTCAATTTACCTTTGTCAGTAAAGCAGCAGTTTGCTTGGAGTGATGAATTTAGCAACTGTGGTTATGTTGGTGTAGGGAGAGAACGCCTCGACCCCAATAAACCAGGCGATTTAAAAGAAGCTTTTAATGTAGACAAAGAATTTTTTGATAGTAACAAATTTGTTCATAACTTGGAATTTTACGCTTGCATTCTCAACTTTCATGAGGCTTGTACAACACTTGCCGATCGCGTGCTGCAAGCTTTTACTTTCGCTTTGCAATTGCCATTCGATTTTTTTACCACTAACCACGATCGGCACAACCATACTCTAAGATTGCTGCACTATCCCCCATTGTTACAACCACCATTACCCCTACAGGTTCGTGCGGGTACACATTCTGACTATGGCAGTATTACCTTGCTGTTTCAGGATGAGGTCGGAGGTTTAGAAGTTCAGACAGCAACGGGTGAATGGATTGCAGCGCCGACGATTCCTAATACTATCATAGTTAATACTGGGGATTTAATGGAACGGTGGACAAATCACGTGTTTTGTTCTACTAAGCATCGGGTGATTGTTCCTAATGATGATAGGGTGAAGCAGTCGAGGTACTCGATAGCGTTTTTCACACATCCAAACGACGATACAGAAATTGCTTGTTTGGAAAGCTGTCGAAGGGGATTGTTGCCTGTTTATCCCCCAATTCTTGCAGGGGAATACCTTTTGAGTCGCTTGCGAGCAACATATTAGCAGGTATGGTCAAGCAAACAACTCTTTCCTACTGGGCGATTGTAGAAATGCATGGCGATCGCTAGCAAACCGTAGCTCTTTACATTTTTGTAGTATGAATGTAATATATAATGATAGTTACTGTTGAGACAGTAGCTATTTGTCCATTTTGCAAAAAGGAAGTTTATGAAACCCCGAGAACGCGTCCGCAATATTGGTATTTCTGCCCACATAGATTCTGGTAAAACCACGTTGTCGGAGCGAATTCTATTTTATACTGGCAGAATCCATAATATTGAGGAAGTACGGGGAGGTGGCAAAGGTGCCATTATGGACTTCATGGAGTTAGAAAAAGAACATGGCATTACTATCACCTCAGCTGCAACCTCCTGTCAGTGGAATGATACCCAAATAAATCTTATTGATACACCCGGACACGTGGATTTTACGATAGAAGTTGAACGTGCCTTACGGGTTTTGGATGGGGCAATTATGGTACTTTGTGCTGTCGCGGGTGTACAGTCACAGTCGATTACGGTAGACCGTCAAATGAAGCGGTATCGAGTTCCGCGTTTGGCGTTTGTCAACAAAATGGATAGGGCTGGTGCAAACCCTTTTCGTGTTGTGCAAGCAATGCGCGATCGCCTTGGGCTGAATGCGGTGTTACTTCAGCACCCAATTGGTAGTGAAGACCAATTTCACGGAGTCATTGACTTAGTGGAAATGACTGCAAATTACTATGAGGGTGAAAACGGGGAGAACTGGGTAAAAAATCCAGTTCCTGACACTCTTAAGGGTGAAGCACAACAAGCAAGGGAAAAAATGCTTGATGCTTTGTCATTGTTCTCAGAATCAATGACAGCCATGTTAGTAGAAGGTGAAGAAGTTCCTAAAGAACTGATTTGGGAGACTATTCGACAAGCAACCCTAAGACTGGAACTAGTTCCAGTGCTACTGGGTTCTGCTTTCAAAAACAAAGGAGTGCAAAACTTGTTGGATGCAGTCACCCTTTACCTTCCTTCTCCTGTAGATAAGTTTGTCGTCGCCCTGAAGCGCACAAATGAACGGAATTCCCAACCTCAGATTCCCATTTATTCCAAACCTGACAGTCCATTGGTTGCTCTAGCATTCAAGTTAACAGTAGAGTCTTTTGGACAGTTAACCTACACTCGTATTTACTCAGGCACATTAAAGCCCGGTGATACTGTTTACAATCCCCGAACAGAAAAGCGAGTGCAAATTGGTCGTATGGTGAGGATGCATGCTAACAAACGAGAAGAAGTCAAAGCTGCTGTCGCAGGGGATATTGTTGCTCTGTTGGGTGTTGACTGCGCCTCTGGAGATACTTTGTGTTCTGAAGAAATGCAAGTTTCTTTGGAAGGAATGTTTATTCCAGAAGCAGTCATGACTCTGGCAATTACTCCCAAGAAGCAAGAAGACACAGATCGTCTTGCGAAAGCACTGCACCGTTTCCAACGGGAAGACCCGACATTCCGAGTTAGCGTAGATCCGGAATCAAATAACACTCTCATTTCTGGTATGGGAGAGCTCCATTTAGAAATTTACGTTGAGCGCATCAAGCGCGAGTACAATGCTGAGGTTTATGTGGGACAGCCTGCAGTTGCTTACCGAGAAACCATTTTGCAACAAGCTAGTTTCGACTACCGACTCAAAAAACAATCAGGCGGTTCCGGTCAGTTTGCCCATGTCACTGGCAGAATTGAACCTTCAGACGAACCGTTTGTGTTTGAAAATAAGGTTGTTGGTGGTGCGATTCCTAAGGAATACATTCCTGCTTGTGAAAAAGGTTTCAAAGAAGCAATGCAATCAGGATTGTTAGAAGGTTATCCCGTAACTGGGGTGAAAGTGGTTTTGGAAGGAGGTTCCTATCACCCTGTTGATTCTTCGGAATTCGCGTTCCGGTCGGCGGCGCATCAAGCTTTTGAGCAAGCATTTGCCCGAGCAAAGCCTGCTATACTCGAACCCATTATGCTTGTAGAGGTAGAAACACCTAACGAGTTTGTGGGAAGAGTCCAGGGCGATCTTTCATCCCGTCGTGGTTTGCTATTGGGTTCTGAAACCATGCAAGGCGACTCGGTTATTCGGGCTGAAGTCCCCTTGGAAAAAATGTTTGGCTATTCTACAGCCTTACGATCGCTGACTTCCGGTATGGCAACTTTTTCAATGGAGTTCGCCTGCTACCGTCGTCAAATTTAAGTTGAACGTAGAGACGCGCCATGGCGCGTCTTTACAAAATTTTTCGGTTACATTATTTTTTCTTTAATTTTTTTTAAAAAAATATAATTAAGTATACAAAAAAGACTTAGTATAACTTTTGCGATCGCTTTACCTTAAACGCTGAAAAAACTATTAAATTCTTGTTGGTTCAAGCTAATTTACACTCCACCAGTACCCCCATAGTAGACTGTGGCAGGTAGCTTTCTGCCATCAATATCCTTTCCTTGATATTGGGCTCCCATTGCAGGTGTAGCCAGGAAAAATACTACACTTAGGAATAGCTGTAAAATTTTTATCGTAAGATTGAAGTACGATTTGACGCTGCTATTTTTTTAAGGTAAACACGATTTCTATGTAAGCAACTTTATCAAGAGAGCGATCGGCATATATAAAAGAAAACCCAGACATACTTTTACATCTACAGGGAGTTTTAAGTATTATATAGTGTAAGGTATTTCAATTTTCTTCTGCCTGGAGTCACAAAAGCGTTTAAGGAAAGCGATTGCCTCCAGCACGCTTCGCGAACGCATTCCCAATGAATATATTGATTCGAGGGTAAGGCTTTAAAGGCTGTTTAGTACATCATACGGGACTCAGTTGAGGTAAGTATGAAGTCAGTACAGGCTGACTTAACTTGTATAGCCGCGATTTCAATCCCCCAATGTTTTGTCCAGATAGAGATGTCCCCGAAGAGATAAGTACCATCCGAACCGCTAAGAACAAGAGTTCCTGTCAAAAATGGGTTGATATTCCAACCGTAGCAGTCAGCGCTTTTGCTCGTTTTGAAAACCAAATTTGTGCGTTGTACTTGGTAATTTCACTATATCAATGGGAAGAATAAGTTTGTATGGGCAGAAAAAAATTGGATTTGATAGAGGCAGCTATGGTGAATTTGACTGGTTATTTTATTTCTCAACAAATATACTCAGGTCATAAAACTGTAGTTTATCGAGGGATTAGGGAAGTAGATCGGCAACCAGTTATTATTAAAAGAATGCGGAGTGAGTATCCTAACTTTAGAGAACTCATACAATTCCGCAATCAGTTCGTCATCACCAAAAATCTTAACTTAGAAGGTGTAATTAAAACGTATAGTTTGGAACGCTATAAGAACAGCTACGTTTTGGTGATGGAGGATTTTGGGGGTATATCTTTAAAGGATTATGTAAAGAATTATGTCTGTGACAACCAGCATCCGTGTTATGGGGGGTCTGTTGATGAATTTCTGGAAACTGCGATTCAAATAGTGAGCGCGTTGGAAGGATTGTATCGCTCTCGAATCATTCACAAAGATATCAAACCAGCCAACATCCTGATTCATCCGATGACAAAGCAAGTCAAGCTGATTGACTTCAGTATCGCCTCTCTACTGCCAAGAGAAACTCAAACTCTAACGTGTCCCAATGTGTTAGAGGGGACTTTAGCATATTTATCGCCAGAACAAACCGGACGGATGAATCGCGGGATTGATTACCGCAGTGATTTTTACTCGTTGGGGGTGACATTGTTTGAAATGCTTACAGGACAATTACCTTTTGCAAGCAATGACGCCATGGAGTTAATTCACGCTCATATTGCCCAAACTCCACCACTGGTTCATCACATCGCTCCGACAATTTCCCCAACTGTTTCTGCCATCGTCAATAAACTGATGGCAAAAAACGCCGAAGATCGCTATCAAAGTGCTTTTGGGCTGAGACATGATTTGGAAATGTGCCTCGAGAGCTTGAAACAAACAGGCAAAATTGGTACATTTGAACTAGCAAAACGAGATATATGCGATCGCTTTCTGATCTCGGAGAAACTTTACGGACGCGACAAGGAAGTCAAAATATTGCTTGAGGCATTTGCACGGGTAGCGCGTCCACAGGCAAAACAACTCGCAACAGATGAACTCACAAATACTTTATCAAGAATATCGAATATTGTAATGGTAGCGGGTTTTTCTGGGATTGGGAAAACGGCTGTTGTGAACGAAATTCACAAACCCATTGCCAAACAGCAAGGTTACTTTATCAAAGGTAAGTACGAGCAATACAAACGCGACCTTCCCCTCTCAGGATTTGTGCAAGCATTGCAAGATTTGATGGGGCAAATCCTCTCAGAAAGCGATGCACAATTACAGGTTTGGAAAAATAAAATCATCTCAGTCTTGGGTGAAAATGGTCAAATTCTGATTGATGTGATTCCAGAACTCGAACAGATTATTGGTCAGCAAGCTCCGGTCTTAGAATTATCAGCAACCGCCGCACAAAACCGCTTTAACTTACTGTTTCAACAATTCATCCAAGTGTTTGCAACTGTTGAGCATCCTTTAGTGATATTTTTGGATGACTTGCAGTGGGCAGACCAAGCATCACTGAAATTGATACAGCTATTAATCACAGAGACACGCTATGTGTTGACGATAGGAGCATACCGAGATAATGAAGTCTCGAGTACACATCCATTGATGCTGACTTTACAAGATGTTAAGACGAGTATCAAGACAATCACCTTAACACCCCTAAGTCTAAGCAACATCAACGAATTGATTGCCGATACCCTGAGTTGTTCGAGACCACTCGCCCAACCTTTAGCAGAACTTGTTTATCAAAAAACGCAAGGCAATCCATTCTTTAGCAATCAATTTCTGAAGTTTCTCTACGATGAAGGTTTGATGAGTTTTGACTATCAACTCGGTACTTGGGAGTGCGATCTGACGGGAGTGAAGATGTTAGCTACGAACGAGGATGTTGTGGAGTTTATGGTCAGACAATTGCAGAAATTGCCTCTAGCCACGCAATCGCTCTTGCAATTAGCAGCCTGTATTGGCAACTCTTTTGATTTGGCAACTCTGGCAATTGTCTGCGAACAATCGCTAGGTGAGACATCTGCCGATTTGTGGAAAGCGCTAGAGGAAGGATTGGTGATTCCCATAACAGAAGTTTATAAGTTTTATCAAAACGAAGGCGAGTACAATCAACCACTTATAGCAGATCGCTCCGCACAATTAACCATAAGCGATGAGCCATTAGCCAACTATAAATTCCTTCACGACCGAGTACAGCAAGCAGCGTATTCGTTAATTCCTCAAGACCAAAAACAAGCAACGCACCTGAAAATTGGGCAACTGCTGTTAAGCAAGACGCCAAAATCACAACAAGAAGAGAAAATCTTTGAAATTGTCAATCAATTCAATGCAGGTTTAGAATTAATCACTCTTCCAAACGAGCGAGAGAATTTAGCATCATTAAATCTGGTAGCAGGGCAAAAAGCCAAAACGGCCACGGCTTACACAAATGCTTACAAACACTTAACGACGGCCATGCAACTTCTGGGAAATCATTCTTGGGAAACTCATTACGAGTTAACCCTCATCTTGCATCAAGAAGCAGCAGAGGTAGCATACTTGGCGGGCCACTTTGAACAAGTGACACAATTGGCAGATATTGTGTTAGAAAAAGCGGCTGGCGTGCTCGATAAAGTCAAAGTTTATGAAGTCAAAATTATGACTTTAGGAGCACAAAATCAACCTCGAGAAGCTGTATATACAGCCTTAAGCGTCCTGAAAATGTTGGGACAAGAATTGCCCGTGAATCCCAAGAAGTCCGATCTCGAGCAAGCTCAGTTAGAACTCACTGTCAATTTGAAAGAAAAGTCGATTGAAGATTTAATTCATCTACCGGAAATGACGGACGTCACGCTCTTAGCAGTTCTACGTATCCTATCACTTATCATCACCTACTCCTATCATGCAGTCCCTGAATTATTGCCACTTATTTTGTTAAAACAGGTCAATTTGTCACTCCAATATGGCAATGCTCCTTTATCAGCTTTTGCATACTTGTGTTATGGGTTAATATTGGGTGGGATAATGGAAGACATAGAGCAAGGATATCAATATGGCAAACTGGCTTTAAATTTATGGGCAAAGTTTAATGCCAAAGAAGTGAAAGCTAAAGTGATTCAAACATTTTATGGCATGATCGGGCATTGGAAAAACCATCCCCGACAAGTTTTATCACCTTTGTTAGAAGCTTATTCTGTAGCTTTAGAAACGGGTGATTTAGAATTTGCCGCTTTTTCTCTTCAAATGCATTCTTACACTTCATACTGCATTGGCAGGGAACTCACCCTACTAGAATCCGAAATGGCATCCTACAATCATACCATTCGTCAACTCAAACAAGAGATTTCGTTAGGCTGCGCTTCCGTGTTTCGACAAATCGTTCTGAATTTACTAGGAAGAACTGACAATCCCTGCCTATTATCTGGTGAATCTTTTGATGAAGAAACAATACTGCCACTTTTCCAAAAAAGTAACAATAAATTGGGGTTTTTATTTTTTTATTTCAGCAAACTTCATCTATGTTATCTATTTGGAGAATATCAGCAAGCTTTAGAATATGCAGCGTTAGTAGAAGACTATTTCAATACTAGCACAGGACAAATCGTCACGGTACTTATCTATTTTTACGATTCACTCTCGCGACTGGCAATTTACCCTCAAACCCCAGAGCAAGAACAACAGATGATTCTTGAGAAGGTACGTATCAATCAGGAAAAATTACAGAAATGGGCGCATCATGCACCGATGAATTATCTACACAAATTCTATTTGGTGGAAGCAGAAAGACATCGAGTGCTCAAGCAAAAATCGGAAGCGATCGAGATGTACGATCTCGCTATCTCTCTAGCTCAGGAGAATGAGTACCTTAATGAAGAAGCTCTCGCTCGGGAATTAGCTGCTCGCTTTTACCTCGAATGGGGGAAACAAAGAGTTGCTCAAGATTATATGACCCATGCCTACTATTGCTATGCTCGGTGGAGTGCAAACGCAAAAGTTTCTGACTTAGAAAAACGCTATCCTCATTTACTTGACTCCATTCTACAACCGGACACAAATCTTCTCAATTCTAGCGATACACTTACAGTGTCCGGTGGAACGACATCATTAATACCCTCAAGTAGTAGCAGTGTTTCCGAACAACTCGATTTGACGAGTGTGATCGAAGCCTCACAAACTCTAGCAAGCGAAATTGAATTGGACAAGTTACTCGATAAATTGATGCAAGTTGTCATGGAAAACGCCGGAGCCAAAAAATGTGCTTTGATGTTACCTCATGGCAACAATTTGGTTGTTGAGGCGCTTGCGACCTTTTCCGGGAGCCCAATTATTCTGCAATCAATTCCTGTTGAGTCTTGTTTGGAAGTTCCCCTTCACCTGATTAACTACGTCAAAAACACGCTCAAAACTTTAGTGATTGATGATGCTGTTGCGGAAAATTCCTTTGTCAGCGACCCCTACCTCAATCAATACAAACCCAAGAGTCTGTTGTGTACTCCCGTCCTCAATCAAGGAAAGTTAATTGGAATTTTGTACTTAGAGAATTCTCTGACCACTGGAGCCTTTACCTCCGAGAGATTGCAAGTGCTGAACCTTCTGATTTCCCAAGCCGCCATCTCCCTAGAAAACGCTCGCCTCTATCAAAAATCCCAAGACCTCTACCTGCAAATGCAAAGCTACGCCGAGCAACTCGAACATTCTCTGAGCGACTTGCAGCAGATGCAACTCCAACTTATTCAAAATGAGAAAATGTCTGCTTTGGGGAATTTAGTGGCGGGTGTGGCACACGAAATTAACAACCCTGTGGGCTTTATTGCGAGTAATTTACAACCAACACAAGAATATCTTCGCGATCTCTTTCACCTGATTGACCTTTATCAAGAAAAATTTCCCCACCCTGGTGCTGAAATTTTAGCTCAACTCGAAGCGATAGATCTCGAATACCTGCGGGAAGATTTTCCCAAACTGATTGACTCTTTAAAACTGGGAACCGATCGCATTCGCCATATCAGTACTAGCTTGCGGATTTTCTCCCGCGCCGACACTGATACCAAAGTCCCTTTTAACATTCATGATGGTCTTGAATGTACCTTGTTGATTCTCAAACACCGTTTAAAAGCCAATGGCAATCGCCCGGAAATTCAAATTCTTAAAGAATATGGTGAGTTACCATTAGTCAAATGTTTTCCCGGACAACTCAATCAAGTCTTTATGAATCTTTTAGCGAATGCCATTGATGCCATTGAAGACTTATCGGTCGCTAAAACAGCTTGTATTCGGATTCAAACTCAATACATCTCAGAAAATAAAAGTGTTCTGATTGGGATTAAAGATAATGGGGTGGGAATCCCTGAGGAATTGAAAACCAAAATTTTCGACCATCTGTTTACCACAAAAGCTGTTGGCAAAGGGACTGGCTTGGGATTATCAATTGCCCATCAAATTGTTGTCCAAAAGCACCAAGGGGTTTTAGAAGTCCATTCCGTTCCCGGACAGGGTTCGGAATTTTTGATCGCTCTTCCGGTATAATCCCTTCCATTGCAAGAAAGTTGCTGATTCTAAGAGTTGTCTGAGAATAAAGTTTTCTCTCATCTAAACGAAATTTGAGATCGTTTATCCTTAGCGCATCCAAAAATTTAAATTAATTGCTATTTCTTGAAAAATTTCCTAATTAATGCTGAGGTGGTCATAGGTGATACATTAAAAAACCTAGTGACATCTCCTACACTCGTCCTTCGGACTGAGTGTAGGCTTCCAAGACAATCCGGCTATTGCTTAGGAGGCTCTTGGCTTTAAGAACGGAATGCCCTACCGCTCTGTCTTACAAAGTTTGGCGGTGTCGGTTTCCGTCCCGCCAACTTTGCGCTATTTTTTATATTTATCGCTGCATTATGGTCGCGGTCAAGACTGCAACCACACTGGCAAGAATGCCAACGTTCATGCAATTTCTTAGGAACTTTCACGCCACAACTAGAGCAATCTTGAGAAGTGCCAGAAGCATTCACAGCTATCACCAACAAACCAGCATTTTCGGCTTTGTTTGATAGTATCGACAGGAAGCTTGACCATCCAGCATCATGCAGAGATGTTGCTAGTCTGGATTTTGAAAGTCCTTTTATATTAAGGTCTTCATGAATAACAACGTCATATTTAGACAGTAATTGTTTTGCAGTTTTAAAGTGAAAATCTTTACGCTTGTCAGCAACTTTTTTGTGCCTCTTGCCCAACTGCTTTACAGCTTTGCGTCTACGGTTACTGCCTTTTTTGCGTCGTGATACCCGTTTTTGGATAACTCGTAAACGTTTTTGAGACTTGCGATAATGTTGAGGTATTTCTACAGTCTCACCCTCAGAAGTTGTTAAAAACTCCTTTAAACCCATATCAATACCAGTTATAAATTCTGGATTAATATCTGGTTTGATTTCTGGAACTGTAGAATCTTCAAGGCTGAGGGTAACGTAATACCCGTCAGCTTTTTTGGTAACTGATACCGTTTTTACCGTGAGTCCATCCGGTATTGGGCGATGCAAAACAAGCTTGATATTTCCTAGTTTTGGTAGGTTAATCAAATTTCCTTGAATGCAATCATCTTTCATCTGTGGATAAGTAAAAGTCCGGTAACGGTCACGAGACTTAAACCGAGGTCTACCACTTTTCTTACCGTTGCTATCCCCACTTAAAAAGCGGTCAAAAGTAACCTTAACTCGCTTGACTACATCTTGCAAAACTTGTGAGTAAATTTCACCGTAGTGAGGATGAGTCTTTTTGAGCAATGGCAAACTTTTCTTTTGACTGTAATAGTCTGGTTTTTCGCGTAATTCTGGTAGGTGACAAACGAGAGGGCAAGCGTTAATTGGACAACGATTTTGCTCATACCAATCGAAACGTCGAGCCAACAAATAATTATATTGAGAACAAAGCATAGACAGCCATCTATCTATTTCTATAGCTTTTTGCTTTGTTGGACGTAACTTGTATTGGTATGAGGTTCTCATTTGTTTATCACCTCCTTGATCCGCCTATGTTAACATAAACGTATTAACAATGGTGATACAATGAAAAATAATTCTATAAGAATACGATTATCTGATAGACGTTTAAATAAACTACGTTTATATGCTGCTCAGTCGGACAAAACAATGACTCAAGTAGTAGAAGAACTTATAGACTCTTTGCCTCAACCAAAAGAAATTGGTGAGCAGCGCGGTCTTGGCGGTTTCCGTCAAGAAGCGACTGCTCACCCGAAGGGCAATTCCTCATCGACCCCACTCCCGCGTTAATCTTCGATTAACATAGGTCGGGGGCGGCACGTTTTGGGAAAGAATCTTCTTTCCCAAAAGCTGCCTTGTCAATTCGTCATTGCCCCAAAATTCATCTCATCACTCCCCTTCGGGTGAGTGAGAGGCTTCTTTTGGATTAAGCTAAACCCTAAAAGCGCGATAGCAATGGTTGAAAAAAATAATTTGAAAAAAGTACGTAAGTTTCTTGAAGACACTGGTGTGAAATTGGTGCGATTTCTTTGGTGTGATAATGCCAACATTATCCGTGGGAAAGCCGTACATATAGAGATGCTATCTCACTACTTTGAGCATGGCGTAGGTATTTCCGTAGGTCAACAGGGAGTTCCTGTAATGTATGATGCAGTTGTCCCAGAGAGCAATTTAGGTCCGGTGGGTGAAATTCGCTTAATACCAGATTGGTCTAGCCTGAAACCCTTACCTTATGCCCCCGGTCATGCTCGTGCTATGGGTAACATGGTAATTAATGGTTCGGCTTGGGCTTTATGCCCCCGAAACTTCTTAAAGCGGATGATAGCCGAAGCTAAATCGCAAGGTTTGGAAGTGCGAGCCGCTTTTGAAAATGAGTTTTACTTGCTGCGGCAAACATCTGATGGTACTATTCCTGCTGATTCCACAGTGTTTGCCTCAACTCAGGCAATGGACCTCAACTGTGAAGTCATTAATGCGATCGCCGATGCACTTATCACCCAAGGTATACCTGTAGAACAGTATTACCCAGAATCCGGCCCCGGTCAGCATGAAATTTCCATGCGCTACACTGATGCTTTGCAAGCGGCTGACTGGCAGATTGCTTTTAGAGAAACTGTCAAAGCGATCGCCTACCGCCACAACCTCACCGCTTCTTTCCTACCCAAAATCTTCCCCAACGCGGCTGGTAGTGGCTGTCACATCCATTTTAGCCTTTGGCAAGATGAGAAAAACCTTGTGGGCGATCCACAAAGTACCTGCGGTCTATCGAAGATAGCATTACAATTTATTGCTGGTATCCTGCACCATCTTCCAGCACTGATGGCACTTACGACTCCAAGTACTAATTCTTATCGCCGCATTCGTCCTCATAGTTGGAGTGGTGCTTTTCGCTGTTGGGGATTAGATAATCGGGAAGCATCTGTGAGAGTTCCCACCGACCCTAACTTGAACTGTCCGAGCCACTTGGAATTGAAGACGGTGGATGCATCAGCTAATCCTTACTTGGCATTAGGTGCAGTTATTGCAGCTGGGCTTGATGGCGTGCAGCGCGGTTTGACACCTCCCAACCCAGTGAATCAAGACCCAGGATATTTATCAATTGAAGAACGGAATTCCCATGGAATAGATCCATTACCAGATAACTTAGGGCAAGCAATCGCTCACCTCCAGCAAAACGATATCCTATTAACAGCTTTAAATCCTCAATTAGCCCAAGCTTTCTTAGCAGTGCGTCAAGCAGAGTGGCAAGCTATGAAAGATTGGGAATTAAAGACAGAAGTCAACATGTTATTAGAAAAATACTAACGGTATTTAACCCGAGCATGAATTTAGCTGATATTCCTTTAATTGACCAACACGCCCACAACATATTAAAACCAGAAATAGCTGCCCAATATCCTTATGCAGCTGCTTTTACAGAAAGCGATCGTCCAGAAATTATCAACAATCATGCCCGCTTTACGTTTTTTTACCGACGTAGCTTGCGGGAGGTTGCAGCTTTGTTGGACTGCGAACCTGAAGAAACAACAATTTTGGCACGGCGGGAAAGTTTAGGATTAGAAGATCTCACACAGATTTATTTTCACGCTGCCAATCTAGAGGGGATCTATTTGGATGATGGTTTGCGACCAGAAACTATCCTACCTCTGTCATGGCATGAAAGGTTTATTTCTGTGCGACGAATTCTGAGATTAGAAATGTTAGCAGAACAGCTAATTCCACAATCACCAGATTTTACGACTTTCCTAACCAGATTCAACAGCGAACTCGATCCGCCACCACCTGGGGTCGTTGCTTTTAAAAGTATTGCCTGTTATCGGAGTGGCTTAGATATCCAACCTGTAGCTGAAGAGGTAGCTGTAGCTCATTTTGACAACATCAAACAAAAATTTTCAACTCAACAGTTGCGACTTACAGATAAACCCCTGATTGATTTTTTGTTGCAACAAGCGTTATTGGTAGCAGCGAAATATCATCTCCCCGTGCAGTTACATACTGGCTACGGCGATCCCGACTTGGATTTACGATTGGCTAATCCCCTGTATTTGCGTCATTTACTGGAGTCACCACAGTACAGCTGCGTACCAATAGTATTGTTACATGCTTCCTATCCTTATATGCGGGAGGCTGGTTATTTGGCGTCTGTATATCCTCAAGTTTATTTAGATTTTGGGTTAGCAGTACCCTTTTTAAGTGTATCTGGAATGCGGGAAACCATCAGACAGTTATTAGAATTAGCTCCTACTACGAAACTCATGTATGCTTCTGATGCTCACTCAATTCCAGAATTGTATTACTTGGGTGCAAAATGGGGTCGCCAACTGTTAGGAGAAGTTTTATGGCAAGCAGTTACGGATTCTGACATTACTGTTGCTGAAGCTGAGGCGATCGCTATCGCAATTTTACGTGAAAATGCTTTACTGATTTATCAATCAACACCCTAACAGCTACCAGATACAGCTTGTATATTGTTTGTTTGGTATATTTGGAAAAGCCCTAACGCTATCAAACGAGTTTTAAATTTACTACTGTACGTATATCGAAATCCTCAAAAAATCCAAAATAAAAAATGTAGAGAAATTGTGTAAAACCTCTCTACATTAATTTGCTTAGCCTTTAGTAGAAGAAACTGATTTATGCTGCTAGACGAGCACCCAACGCTTTTCCTGTTTCAGGACCAACAATACCATCTACAGTTATGTGGCTATCTGTTTGAAATGCCATAACAGCCTTTTCCGTATACTCACCAAAAATACCATCGATACCAGCAGGTCCTAAATCATATCCCAAGTAAGATAGGTCGCGCTGTAAGCGTTCAACCTCTGCACCTTGGTTACCGCGACGTAAGGTTGAAGGACGTTGTTGACTCATGATAATTTTCTCCTTTGATTACAGATAAATATCGAACAATTATGTTGAAACTATGTTGAAGCCATGTTTTTTGATTAAATTGGCTTCTATTAAATGGTATTTAAGAAAAAAAGAAATATTTTTTTCTTAGATGCCATTATTTACTTCTAGGTAATTAAACCTGTCAGTAAATTTACTTTCACATATTGATTCACTCTAGTTGGAGAACTTTTCGCAAACCAATAGGTAATATGAATGAAGAGAAGACTTTTTCTGACTTTTTCTGACCTTTTCTGACTGCTTGAATGGTTTTGATACTATCAACAATCTAGATAGGACAATAATATTGGGAGGGCAACGACCGCCATAATTTGTTGGCTGTGTATTATTAGTAAAACTTATTTTTTCTGTTGCAGTATATAAATATGTCTGAAAAATATGTCTGAAAAATTACGCGTGCGCTTTGGTGATGCAAACTACGGTTGGCTACCTGTGGAATTAGTTACGGATAAACAAGAATTCTTATTTACAGCGTCTTATGTACCATATGATTCACTCTATGAACTTGTGGAGGCATTGAGTGTATTTCTGAAGGTCGGTACATCAAAAATTGTGAGATGGAATACAGAACCAATTGAGTATGAGTTCATTTTTTCAGAAAGCGATGGACAAGCGCAGCTAGAAGTGGTTGAGTATGCAAACTCCAAGCGGATCAAAGGTAAAAGCCAAACAGTTTTCCACTTAAACGGTTCAAGAAAATTTTTGGTTCTTCCATTCTGGCGTGCTTTACGCGATGTCGAAACTCGCATCGCTTTTGAGCAGAAATGGCAAAGGTCGTTTCCAAAACTCGGTATGCAACAGCTCGGTCAGCAAATACAGCATTTGTAGCTTTGTCTGTGGTTGGTCAGGGATGGTATCGGTATATCTGCTCGGAGTGCAGATTTAAGGCTTTACCTCACTTGATAGGGGGAGCTAGCGGATCGAGGGTTGGAGGTGTGAAATAGTGCAAAGCTAAGATAACATCGGAAAGATAAAAATCTGTTCTCCAATCTCTAGTGAAGCAACCTCGCCGTTTTAGTCCACTGATTTTACTAATATCAGCTTTGGCTTTCCTTGCTATTGTCAGTTTGAGTTATTTCCATACCCGGTTTGCACTACTCTTACCAAACTCGAACCTCGATCCGACATCTCGCTCAAAGACAAAAGTTAAACCACTCGTAGGAACGAATGGTTTACCCCAACTCAACCCTCTACCTACAGCAAAAGAGGTTTGGGAATGCTCTGTTGTTGTGATTGGTGGTTCCTTAGGAGGAGTAGCCGCAGCATCCGAAGCAATGCAATCGGGAGCAAAGACTTGCTTGATTGAACTCACTCCTTGGCTGGGAGGACAAATTAGCTCTCAAGGGGTCTCGGCTGTAGATGAATCGCTGGCTATGCGGGCTAAGGAGAATCACTCAAAAAGTTGGATTGAATTCAAGCAGTTAATTGCACAACAACCTGTAGAACTACCTTCATGGTCTAATGTTCCTTCTCCTTTAAAAGTGAAAGATATTAATAGCTGTTGGGTGGGTAAGTTGTGTTTTCCTCCCAAAGCTGGCGCGTCAGCAGCAGAACAATTGCTGAAGTCTTCGTCTAGTTTTGCACCAGGAAGTCAGTGGGGAACTTCTATTGCGTTTAAAGGGGCTGAATTTGACAGTACGGGACAGCAAATTGTCTCAATTTACGCAGTAAAAAGAATACCACGGAATTCTAACTACGTTCCTAAAGGTCGCCTTTCTCAAGAATTAACTTCTTGGTATTCCTGGTTTGACAATGAGGAATTTGAAAAAGTCCCACTGCGACTGCAACCTCCAAAAGGCGATCGCATGATAGTCATTGACGCTACGGATACGGGAGAATTGATAGGATGGGCAAACATTCCCCACCGACAGGGGTCAGAATCTCAGGTCACAACAGGTGAAATTCATGCAGCGCCTAAAGATAACCCCAAATGCACCCAAGCATTTACTTTTCCATTTGCTGTTGCTATTCATGATGATGGGGGTTTAAGTCGCGATCGCTTATCTCGTATCGAGTCAGGAATATCAAAAGAGGAACATCGAAAAGACTTCTCCATTGGGAGGACTCCCGTATTTGCAGGTCGAAGTTTCTTTAATTACAGACGTATTGTTAGCATGCGCCGCAGCAACCCCTTTGTTGATACTCCTGTCCGTGGAGATATAACTATGGTGAATTGGAATCGAGGGAACGACTGGAACTTAATGAATCCGCACTTAATTCTGACACAAGAAGAGGTAAGTGCTTCCGGACAGCGTCAGAACTGGGTAGGAGGGCTTGCTTTAGAAGCACTGAAGGAAGCTGAAAATCATGCACTTTTTTTTGCAGAATGGCTTTTAGAAACTCAAGCTCAACCTAATTTTCCCCTAACCTACCTCTTTGGAACAGAGTCTCCCATGGGTACAGTTTCAGGATTGAGTATGACGCCTTATATTCGGGAGGGACGCAGAATTTTAGGACGCCAAGCCCACGGACAAAATGAGTTTATGATGCGCGAGGCAGATATTAGAACAGATGTTTCAAGTAGTCGAGATGTTTCCAAAACAGTAGTTGCGGTCACTCATTATGATATTGATATTCATGGATGTCGCTATCGTAATTGGGAACCATCCAACGAAGCAGCCAAAGCTCCAGCTAGAGAGTTTGTGGTTCGTCCCGTCATGATTCCTTTGGAAAGCATGATTCCTCAGAAAATAGATAATCTTCTGATTGGTGGAAAAAGTATAGCCGTGACTCACATTGTTAATGCTGTAACTCGCGTTCATCATAGCGAGTGGGGTATTGGTGCTGCTTCTGGAGTGACAGCGGCTTGGCTGTTGACTCAACCGAATTTGACTCCCTCCCAAATTGTTCCAAAACAACAAATGCCTCAATTGCAACAAGCGATGAAAAAGCAAGGTTTGCGTCTTTCTTGGTGACCGATGACTAATGACTGATGACACAATAACAAGTTAGCGTGCAATTTAAATGCGTAACAGATCGCCTAAACTGCAACTTTAATCATCAAAAAAATTTACAAAAATCTCACTAGATTCTCACATTGTCTGTGTATCTTCAGTATGAAAGTTTTAATTGAGATAAAGTCATGGGTCTAAAAAACAGTTGAACGCAAAAATTTTACTGAATATATATAATATTTTTTTACAATGGGTAATTTCTAAGTTCTTATTATTTTAAGATAAACCTTATGTAAAGAGAGTATAAATCATTAAGGAACTGTTATACTCTCTAATACTAGTTTTATGACTTGCAAGTAAAAATATAGGTATCGCAGGGAGCATTCACCACAAAGTCCAATACCTGAAAGTGCTACTCTTTAGTTGACATTGGCTTATTAGAGGCAGTGTACAGCCTGCGATCGTACCATATTACCAATGAAGACAACAAGAAAAACTTTCTTTCTGCCCCACTAAAGTTAGCTTTGAGGGGAACTTTATTTAGCAGAATTTTTCTGCCCTCAGCCTTGTTTCTGGAGAGTGGTGAAATTAAAATTCGGATTTTTACTATGCTTTTTCTTAGTCTCGAGGATTTAGAAGTTCAAGGTGTTTCCTATAACGGAGCATCACAAATTATTTTTAAAAATAAAATTTTTACTAGATTTGTAGATTTTTCCATACAATATCGTCAAAAAGCTATCAAATTTTGTCAGGAATTTCTTGATGACAATCTCTTTTGTTTAATTGTAGAAAATCAGTCATATCTGACGGTTTGGGTTGAGGAAAAAGAAAAAAATTTAGCAAACGATACACAACGGAGCGATTCCGGGTTGCATGAGTCGAATGGTCTCTCATCTCAAGTCGCAGATGCTGATGCTGTAGTTATAACACAGAAAAATTTAACAACCTCTGTTCGTCCCCACAACTCGACCCAAAACGTATTTCCAAAGGATGAAGAAAAAACTGGATATTCAAATCTAGCAAAAGAGCAAAGCGAGTTGAAAGGTCTCCCTTCATCCCCGCCGTCTACCGAACCCAAGCCATCTACTCAAAAATCAACTAGGAAATACCGAGGGATTCCCTACTAAACCATTTGTCACAGATTCTATTTCCAAAAATCCAGCTACGATTTGAAATCAAAAGTCTTAGGTAAAGGTGGCGATCGCCGATTTCAATTCTCCAATGCTTTATATAAAATGGACTTACGCACAAATACTTATGTTGACTGACAAATAACTTTCTATTTAGTTTATATAAACTTCTTTAACCCAGTATGAGCCGTACTCGTCGTCCTACAGTTGAGCAGCTTGCTCTAATTTCAAGCTATATAGAAAAGTGGAGAGCAATTGCTACCAATACAAATAGACTCGATTCTGTTAAAGTAACAGCAATCATTCATGAAATATATCAATTACTCAATGTGAATGCTCCTTTGTTGAAATTTACAGATAGCCCGTATAGTGCTGGTTTAATACTAAAAGAATTTATTGAGAGTCGTAATTACGCTCCGCTTAATAATTTAAGTCAGCCAATTCAGAAGCATCTTAAGGAAGAACTAACTTTTCAACTGACTGGATATTCAGATGTCAAAGTATATCCAGTTCAACTTATTGAAAAAGAAAAATCCAACCATATATTAAATTCCCATTTATACCACCAGTTTCACTGTCTATTAGCAGCAAAAGTACGGACACAATTGTGGAAACAACCACAAGTATGGACAACTTTAAAAACCCAATCTTGGTATTATGACTATTGTTATATTGCTCCTGAATGGTGGGCATGTGATGGCTGTTATCTTGATTGGCTGAGTAATTGTCTTAATTGGAAACATAACCCCAAATACTGGGAACTTTTTGAAGCTCTAATCATAGAGTGTGGTTGGATTTTCCCATTTACAGAAATTTGTATTGTCTGCGAACGTCCCATACGCATTTCTTTTGATACTGAAAAACGCTTACATGCAGAAGCAGAACCTGCACTAGAATTTTTAGATGGGTTTCGGGTATACGCTCATCATGGAGTCACTCTACCAGAACAGTATGGAATACTTTTCCCAAATCAATGGAAAGCTCAATGGTATCGGGAAGAAAAATTGGCATCTGTTAAAGAGGTACTTTTGCAGAATCTTCCAGTCCACTTAATTGAGCAGAACTGGCTTTTATCGGAATCAGATACAAATTTGAAGAGGCTACTTGTTCAAAGGTTAGGTATTGAGGTTAAAACACTTACTAACGCTCAAACTAATATTTTGTCAGATTATCATAAAAAATGGCGAGAAGTAGCACTTCAACTAGCCCCTATCAATCGCCAAAAAGCTGCCTTGGCAATCGAGCAATTTTACACTGCTAATAATTCACCATATACCCCAGAAATTCTATTTGCTGATGGGCTGTACATTGCTCAAAGATTAGTAAAACAAAAGTGTCGTGGGCAAATATCAATCATCAAGTTGTATAGTTATTACGGACACAAATATGGACGGGAATATTTAAACTTGGCGCTCATCAATAAACTTTGGAGTACAATAGCCGTACAGCTTAGTGATAGTGTGTTGCAAGAACTTCGCAACGTCCTTATCTGCAAGCGATCTTGGAGTTTAGAACCCTATTTTGGCTGGATTAAATCTGAGGAATTAACTGGCTGGTGTAGTCTATTTGATTTTTGTATTTCCATTCTCGGATGTGTTCATGACCAAAATTTATGGTCAATCTTGCAAGCAGTTGTTACAGAATGTGGTTGGTTTTTTCCATGTCAGCGTACTTGTATTGTTTGTGAACGTCCAATCAAATTATCTGTAGACGATCGAGATCGACTTCATGCTGAGAATGAACCCGCTATTGTCTATGCAGATGGTTACAAACTTAGAGCACGTCACGGACTACACCCCAAAAAGTACTTTCAAACCTATTAGTAACAAGTTAAAAGCGTGTAAAATTTGCCAACACCTTTAAAGATCTAAATAACTGGTGATTTTGAAGAAATCGTGGTGTAATATTTGCACCGAGCCATTAGTAACAAGTTAAAATCATAAATTATTTTCTCCGGAGTATGGGCGTCCTCGTTTGTTAGAACTAGCGCGATCTCCTGGAGAAATTTCTTGTTATTCTACTTGCCTTGCTTGCCAATAAAATAAGAATAGTAAAATAGGTACCATTGCTAATATAATATCTAAAATACAGGAAAATATGATTGTAGTTACAGTGTTTTCTATAAAAGCAGAGAATATCCCTACAATAAAAGAGTATGTTAACATCAATAAGACAATTAAACTAGTACCTACAACTATTTGCCATTTTTTTCCTTTTGTTAAATAAGCACTTCTTTTCAAAATAGAAGATGAGTTACTATATCCTTCAATAACAACTATACAATCCGTTAAGCTATATCTGACTGCCAATACAATTCCAGGTATCACAAAAGCGAAAAATCCTAATGTTTGAAAAAATCCAGAGATCAAACGAATAGTAAAAATTTGTCCCCAATTCTTAATTCCAGCCGACATTGCTTCAAAATAGTTGCAACTCCGACCTTGCTTGATTTCCCATAAAGAGGAAATAAGAGCACCTACATAAATGGGATCGAAAATTGCACTGAAAAAGGAGGAAACTCTAAATTCCGCGATGAGTTTTGCATATTCATCTTTGGGCGTCAAGTTATGAACAACAATTTCTGAGAGGATATTAGCGGGAAATCGTATCGTTAGTATAATTAAACTGAATAAAATAATGTTGTCGCTAAAAATAGCGATCGCTTCTTTAAGTTTTTTCACGGTTGAATTCTCTCAGTTTGTTATATAGGTAGGTTTTGCTACAAAAAAGGTTCATACGGTGGGTATTGCCCACCCTACAGTTCCCAATCAAGCATTTGAAGCAAGGTTTGCTTGTTTTTGCTGTATATTTAGTATTCCCAAAATCACGCTTAAAATTAAACGACTCCCTTTCCTTCATAAAATTAACGTGAGTTCGATAAAGTTAAAAAAGACTTCACGCCAAACCCCTCTTCTACGAGGATACAGGGTATGGGAGGCGAAGCTTCCTCTCAAAAGCATTCTCAGGCTGAGCCACTGCAAGAGTTTATCAAACAAAAAACCCCCCAAAAAAGGGAGGTTGAGGGATGAAATGTTATCCAAACTGTCTTAATTTAAAGACGTTATAATTTCGTACCGCACTCGGGACAAAAATTATTGTTAGGTAGGTTCTTTGCACCGCAATTGCTGCAATAAATTGGCTCAAGGGATGCTTTTTGAGGTTGGCGTCGCAAGCCTACCATCTGAGCATTACTCTTACCTGGGGCTACCATTGGGTAACAGTTTTCATCTCTAGTTACATGGGCATTGACGATAACTGGACCATCGTGTGCGAGCATTTCGGCAATAGCATCTTTCAATTCATCACGGTTTTGAATGACCATACCTTTAATGCCGTATGCTTTTGCCAGTAACTCGATATCTGGCATCCCAACTTCCATATTGGAGCATGAGTAACGTTCTCCATAGAAAGCTTGCTGCCACTGGCGCACCATTCCCTGCCAACCGTTATTGATAATTATGGTCTTGACATTAATCCCATACTGCGCTAGCGTGCCCAATTCCTGCAGGTTCATCTGGAAACTGGCATCACCGCTAATACAAACGACTTGGCTATCCGGACAAGCAACTTTAGCACCCATTGCCGCAGGTACGCCAAAACCCATGGTTCCCAAACCAGAACTGGAAATCCAACGTCGGGGACCTGCTTTAAGGAATTGCGCCGCCCACATTTGGTGTTGACCTACGTCTGTGGTGAAGATGGCATTAGGTGCTTGGCGACTAACTTCTGCTATCACCTCTTGTGGTGAAATGCTATCGGGGTGGTGAGGTACTTCTAGAGGGTACTCTTCTTTCCAACGGTTAATGAGAGTCAACCACTCTTGCGTTTGGTTGGGTGTACTCTCTTTGCACCGACGCAGTAAATCTTGCAATACTGTTTTGACATCACCAACGATGGGGACTTCGGGAACTCGATTCTTACCGACTTCTGCGGGATCGATGTCAATATGTATGACTTTTGCACGAGAAGCAAATTCGTCTAATTTACCAGTGACGCGATCGTCAAATCTTGCACCAACACAAATCAGCAAGTCACAATCACTGACAGCAAAGTTAGCATAAGCAGTACCGTGCATTCCCAACATTCCCAAAGAAAGGGGATGGTGTTCGTCAAAAGCACCCAGCCCCATTAATGTTGTGGTAACGGGGATATTAAATAACTCTGCTAGGCGTTTAATTTCTGAATATGCTCCTGAAGTAATTGCACCACCGCCTACATACAGCAAGGGACGCCGACTTTCACGTATTAACTGAATTGCGGCACTAATTTGGCGGGGATTTCCCTTGACTGTCGGACGGTATCCTGGCAATTTCACCGAAGCTGGTTCTACAGGTAGATAGTCAAATTGCTCAAAGGCAACGTCTTTAGGAACATCAATTAACACGGGTCCCGGACGACCAGTACTTGCTATGTGGAACGCTTCTGCAACAATGCGTGCCATATCGCGGGGATCGCGCACGACGTAGGAGTGTTTGACAATAGGTAGGGTAATTCCGTAGATATCAGTTTCTTGGAACGCATCTGTACCGATCGCCGGACGTGGGACTTGCCCGGTTACAATAACCATGGGGATGGAGTCCATGTAGGCGGTAGCGATGCCAGTAACTAAATTGGTTGCTCCGGGACCGGAAGTTCCAAAGCAGACTCCGACTTTGCCTGTTGCACGAGCATAACCATCAGCAGCGTGTGCAGCTCCTTGTTCGTGTCTCACCAGAATGTGCTTGATCCCGCGACCTTCAACTTCTGCTTTGTACAAATCATCGTAAATCGGGAGAATAGCACCACCGGGATAACCAAAAATATATTCCACGCCGTGAAGCTTTAGGCTGTCAAGCAGCGCATAACCACCACTCACGCGTTTGGGTGTCGCGACTGGCGGTGTAGAAACCTTTGAGTTAATTTGATTTTCTATTTGCGGAAGAGAAATTGGGGAAAGCGAATCTCCTTGGGAGACACTTGGTGAACGCACAGCCAAACCTCACAGAATAGCGAAGATATTGCTTGATTGTAGTATTTAAAGTTTCATTTTATCTGAAAATTTGAGGAGTGCGATCGCATATTTTCTAATTTATTTATGTTAATAGTCAAGAATTCTCCATATTTCAAAAATTTTCACAAGGCATCTTGCAAAACGCGACGGGTAGTTTGCCAAGTCCAAATTCCCACAGCAGCAACTAAGACGCTCATTCCCACAAGCGTCACTTGCAAACCCAAACGATCTACTATCGGACCTGTAATTGCTAACGGTGCTGAAAGAGCGATGTTGACAGCATGGTTCTGGAAGCCAAAGACTTTACCGTGCATTGCGCTTGGAGTGTGTTGCTGAATCAGAGTTTGCATTGGCACTCCAATCAAGGCAGCACCTATACCTAACACGGCACACAGCCCGAGAGCCAAAACCAAAGTTTTGATAAATGTAAGCACTCCTAAGACCAGCGCTATCATCAAAAATCCGATGAGAGGCAAGGGTTTACCGTGTAGTTTATGACACCAATGGCCCAGAAGCGCTGCACCCAGTACAATACCAATACCCGCTGCTGCTAAGAAAAAGCCAAATTGTTTTTCTTGCAACCCAAAATCTGCTGCCAATCTAATTGCTAGAACTGTTAAAGCTGCAAACACACAATACAAACCAACCAGTTGTAGCATGGCATTTAACACCAAGCGGTTTGTTTTGAGATATCGCAAGCCTAACTTAAAGTCAGCCCAGGGATGAATAAACTTTTCTTTTTCTTCTACTGATTTGTAATCTTTCAGGTGTATTGGCTGCATCAATGCGCCAGATAACAAATACAATCCGCAAACAATCAGTTCTTGACCGTACCGTGCTCCCAGGAAAATTTTAGCAAAACTTAACATTGGTTCTCCGATCGCAAAACCAACAATCATAGCTCCCATCATTGTGCTGCTAAATAGAGCGTTGGCTGCCATCAAATTTTCGGATCGGACCAACAGGGGAATTGCCGCTTGCTCTGCAGGTGCAAAAAACTGTGTCACTGTAGAAATAGCAAAGGCAATTATCAATAACAGCAAGAATTCTCGCGGTAAAAAGGGAATCAACAATATCATGAGTCCCCGTACAACGTCTGAGGCAATCAAAATTAATTTTTTTGGAAAGCGGTCAACAAAGATACCACCAGCTGAACCAAACAGAATTGCCGGAATTGTAAACGCCACCATCAACGTGGAGTACATGGAGTTTTCTGGCAACCCGGAAGAGGGTTGATAGTTCTTAAGCATGGCAACAAGTAAAACCAACAGGACTTTATCTGCTAGTTGGGACAACAACTGTCCCATCCATAGCAGCATAAAACTACGGTTTTTTAATAGGGCGACAAATCCGGTATTGACAGCAGCAGGTTCTGTTGGAAACATCTGGGATGAGTGGAATAGTAACTGTGATAGGGGAGTGGGGACTTGGCAAACACTCCATCATTCCTCACTCCCAATTGGCAAATCTGTTTTCCGGACTAATTTTCTTGATAGTGCTGGATAAGCGAGTGCAAAAACTCAGATGCACTCAAGCATTCTTTTGGAGATAGCTCCCCACGATATGAGTCTACCCAATAACCTCGGACAATGTTAGGCGATCGCCACATTGCCAAATGGTCAACAGACGGATCTGCATAAAAGTTAGTTTGCCCGCTACCAAGCAAAGATGAGCTCCAATGAGTGAAGTAATCGTGACTCATACGATGAATGGGAAAGTGACCCCACAGAGGAACGCCCCATCCATCTATAGCAATAAAAGCTTCAACACGACCTCCGAATATTTGCCACATATGAGCGGCAAATATTGCCCCAACAACACCAGCACTAAAACTAATGAAGACAACTGGTGATTCTAACCTATTCCTTAAGCGTTCGTGTAAAAATTGAAATATATGAAATGGCAATAGATTTGAATAATTTTTGGTAGGAAAAATAAGTATATTTACGGTTCCATCTGTTGCTCCAGGGGAAGCTTGCTCCATCAATGCCGATACAAAGCTCTGAGTTAAGTCTGGTTCGTGAATTCCAGGACAAAGAATTATATTCATGAATTATGAATTATAAATTATGAATTATGAATTATGGTATGAGCGTCTGTAGCCTGGTGATTGGAAATCACAATTTGATGCTACACTGCTGCTATAATTAGATTTTTCAGTCATAATTGTAAAATTAAAAAGTAAATAGCAGGTGGTGTGGGGGATAAACCAACAAGAGAACAACTAGAACAGTTGTATCGGTTGAGCTACCAGCTTACCAAAATGCTTAGACCAATTAACTTAGTTACAATAGATGACAGGAATGGGAAATTGGTAATACTAGCAGGTGATGAGATTGATATAACGGTCGATCGGCAAGGACAAGTAAGTTATGAACAAACCGGATTTCAAAGCAATGAGTAGAGCCGAATTACGAGCCTACGTGTTGCAACATCCAGATGATAAGGAAGCATTTTACGAATTGTCAGACAGGATTCAAGCAACTGCCAAGCCAATAAATGTTGAAGACTTGCCCGACTTAATTGGGTCCAGACCAGAGCAGCACCAACAGTAGAAAGATTTATGAGCGGTGTAATACGGCGCTCTTGCTATTGTTTGCAAGGGCGCTCTTTATAGAGTAGATTGCCTTCACATAAAAATTTTGAAGATTTAAGAAACGATACCCAAAAAAACTGACTGAATTAGCGCTTTTTTATAGCTTCGCATCAACTTTTAATACACACAATTGACATTAAAGCGAATATATTAACATTTCTTTGAAAAAGAAAACATTTCGCACCGATCTTCAGTAAGCATCCTCAGGGAGAAGAGTTAGGGGGATGGGTAATTCATACTTCATCCTTCTGGAGATAGAAGTGAGTATAACACCAAAAGTATTACTAAAAGTAACTTTTTAATGCAGTGGGGGGGGATAGGATAGAATTTGACAAGTACGAAAAAGAACACTCTTGAAGTTGTATAGAGGAATTTATTGTGGTTGCCACGCCGGAAAAACTACAAAAATCGCACCAGGACGCATCGGGTCAACAACGTGTCGCCGTATTGCTCATGGGCTATGGCGAAGTTGAAAGTTATGAGGATTTCGCCAATTATAACGAACAGGCTTTAAACCTATTGACTGCAAAATTCGCACCAGTGCCAACTTGGGTTTATCCTCCGTTGGCAAAGCTTTTAGCATTATTTGACCGTCACGAGTGGGGACACCAGCATCATGATTTCATTTCCCCACACAACTCTATTTTTGAAAAACAACGAGCGGGTATTGAGAAAAACCTGCAAGCTAAGTGGGGAGAAGGGGTGAAAGTCTTTAAAGCTTTCAACTTCTGCGCCCCTTTCCTTCCCAAACAAGTCTTAGCAGAAATCAAAAACGAAGGTTTTGATAAAATACTTATCTATCCACTGTTAGTTGTGGATTCTATCTTCACCAGCGGTATTGCCATTGAGCAAGTTAACAATGCTTTAGCTGAGATGGCAGATGGTAACGAACACTGGGTTAAAGGACAGCGTTATATCCCTTCTTTTTACAATGAGCCAGCCTATATCGATTTGATGGCGCATCTTGTTGAAGAAAAAATTCATGCTGATTTGATCGATGCTTATCTACCTTCTCAAATTGGCATTATTTTAATGAATCACGGTTGTCCCCACAAAGCTAAGGGATTCACCTCTGGAATCACTGAAAGTCAAGCACTTTATGATTTAGTGCGGGATAAGTTAATCAACCGCTATCCACTTATCTCAGTTGGTTGGCTTAACCATGACACACCTCTTATTGAATGGACGCAGCCAAATGTCGAACAGGCTGCAAACAATTTGATTCAATTGGGTGCTAAAGCGATCGTATTTATGCCAATTGGCTTTGCGACAGAAAACCACGAAACTCTATTGGACGTACATCATATCATCCACGCTTTAGAGAAAAAGCATTCTGGTGTCAGTTACGTGCAAATGCCTTGCGTTAACGACGATCCAGCATTTTTGGCAATGGTAGCAGAATGGGCAAATGCTCACATTGCTGAGTTGCTCTCAGAAGAAGCGGTGTCAGTGAATCCTCACTTAGCTGTAGGTCATCATCACCATCACCACCATTAAAACTAATGAGTGAGGACTTAAGGATAAGCACTCTTAACTTTTCACTCCTCACTCATTACTTTGGAACATATATACCCTAAGTTGAGATTTTTCACGCTCAACTCCTTCCTCATCTAGCAAGAGTATAATTTAGGTAGCAATGTAGAACAGGTTTTTACAGTCATCTCAGTGCAATGCCTTTAGGAAAACTGAGATAGTAGTCTTTCATACTCTGTATGCGACCCTACCCAAAACCAAATAACTGTATCTCCCTCTAACTGTCCAACGGCTCGATAGCTTCTGCTGACTCTTGCAGAATAAATAAGTAATTCTGGATGTACTTTTTTGAAACGTAAACTGGGATGATTTGGGTCAAGTTTAAATTGACGATATGCTTCACGGGTTTGCTGTTGCACATTTTCAGGTAAATTACCAAAAGCTTGGCGAAACTGAGAAGTGATACGAGAATTCACAGTGTATCTGGATCTAGCTGTTGAGTTTTCCCTGCGCGATATTCAGCCATCGCTTGAGCTGCTAAGAAAGCTAGTGCATCTGGAGAACGCTCAAAAGCTTCATCCCATTGCTTTTCATCTTCGAGTTCTTCTAAAATCATCGTAGCCATAGCATCTTGTTGACTGGCTGGTAAGTTTTTAAGTTTGATAATCGCTTGTTCGAGTAATTCTGTCATGGTGAATGATTGTCCTCTGTTTTATTAATTTTCTCACAAATTCAGAATTGCGATTTGCTATTGCGATGCGCTACGCCCTGCTTTAGGCAAAAGGGAGACAAGCCCTAATGCCCAATCTCCAATCCCTAATCAATTTGACACAACCAAGATTCACTTAAAATTTTTTCGGCAATGGGGTGTTTTGTTATTGTTCCTGGTTTAGAGGTATCATGCCATCCTTGCCAAGTCTGAGCAGCTAGTGTGGAAAACTCACCCCGCACGTGGAACCAGGTAGGATTATCCTCTCTACTCCAGAGACTATAAAGCAAATCTAGAACTTTCTCAGACGTGTGGTTACTCATTTGATTGAGTTTGCTGTTACAAGATTCCGTAAAACCTTCCTGAAAAACTCTGCTCAGTCCCTCTCGAATACTAAAGTTACTTAGCTTCTTCGAGCATCTTGCAATATTGAAAAGTGCATCACAAATTCGACGGTTCAATCCCAAATAAACAGAACCCTTAAGTGCTTCTAAAAAACTCTCTAATGCTGCGATCGGTTCATCTTTAATTAAGAGCAAATATTCTCCTTTTAACAAAGAAATTTCTGAAAGCACTGCTTGACAAAAATTAGGGCTGTGACCGGTAGTTAAATCAGCCTTAGCATACTTCTCAGCAAAACTTAAGGCTTCTATTGGCAAATGGCTATCTCCAAGTCTGACCAAAACTCGCCCTGCTAAAGCTAGCCATCTAGCCATTCTTTGTGTTAAACCAATACGTGATGCATAATGAGCAGCTTTGAAGAAATGTGTTGCGGCTTCTTCAAGAGAATTGCGATCGTTAGAAAGATAGAACTGTATTCGCGCAGCATTTCCATAAATTTCAGATAAGGCTTGATAAATATCTAATCCTGGGTCTTTATAACACGAGCCTGGTTTAATTGCCTTTCTAATTTCACGGTCCCATTCTTCTAAGCCAAGCCACTTTTTCCTCTTGCTTGATTCAAATAAATCTGGGTGGTGCCCGCACGAAAGTTCATACAAATAAATTTCAGACTGGATAAGAGCTTGAATGGGAACTAGCTGTTTCTTGACTTCGCAATCTTCTTCAAGAGCTTCTGTAATTGTTTGGATCAGCAGTTTTGCATTACTGATATTACCTAGAAAATTTGATAGCCTGAGTTCTAATCGTTTTGCCAGAAAATAGCAACGGTAGAAATTGAGTCGATATGAAAAGTAGATTTTTTCCTTGGGAATTTTCTTCAATTCCTCTCTAGCTATATCGGCAATCCTCTTAATTTGTGCAGAGCGACATTCTTCATCAAGGAATTGGAAATTTTGAAAAGCCATCCTAACATTGGTTAATCTCGTCCTTAGCTCGGAGAGAGTTTTGCATACAGAACCATAAATTTCTAAATTGAGGCTTCCATTCCAACTTTGCTCTGCTAGCCATTGCTTTGCAGCACAGACAATTGCTTGCAGCATAGTAATCATTGAATCTCGATCGACCCAAATCCCTTGATACTTTTGTTGATTTCCTAAAACGACTGTTGTTTCAACTAAGGAATCAATACTGCTGTCTAAGGTTTTTGTTGATAGGGTTACGTTAGCTATTTCTTCAGTTAAACCCATGTGTAAGCTACAAGCACCAATAGCATTCTCCACTATCGTATTACTAGAGGTATACATCCATTCAAGAAATTCATAAGATTTACCATCATGACTAAAGCTACACGTTACCATTGCCATAATTACGGGGTTGAGCGAATTTAGGGAGTGCGCTTCTAGTCCCATTGTCGGGCACATTCCTGGAGTCTTCAATTCGCACTCTGCTTGGTGGCTAATTTGTACAAATTTATCGTAGAGATTGCTATATTCTTTTTCCCGGTTAATGGTTCGCGATAAAGTTTTGAATTCCAACTTTTGAACTCTAATATGAAGGTTAGTTGGATATTTAAGCATTTGCTCTTTAATGGTAATACTTAGGAAAAGTGCAATTGCTTCTTGTCGGGAGAAATTAGTTTTTCCTCCAGCTTTTAGTCTTTCCCAAGTTCTCTGCAGTTTCTCAATAACCTCCAATCTCAGTTTTAAACCTAAGGTTGGGTAGGATTTTCTCAGATTGTTAATGAAATATTCAAGGGAGTCATTCTCAGGAGTATCGGAGGAGTTTAAAAAAAGCTTGTTGCTTGCGATCGCGACTTTGTTGCTAGCAATTGCTACAAACTCCTGAGTAGTAGAGCGTAAATCTTCCAATTCCAGTAACTCCAGCAATGCAGCTATTTGCGCTACTTGAAAAAATCTCTCCGACGTAACTCGGATAATCTTTGTTTTCTCTGGCAAAAAACCAGCAGACTCCAGTAGTTCATCGGCTCCTGTATCTCCCAATAACTTTCGCAGTTCGTCAGGGCTTGATTCTAGTTTTTCTTTTTCTGATGTGTTTTGAATCTCTCGTTTTAATTTTCTTTTGGATGCTCTACGACTGCGAAGATTTTTGCACAGTTGAATCAACCCTTCGCGATCGACGGGTAACCGTTCTTTTTCCTTATTGAGAAAATCGATCACCACAGGCCGGCTAACACCCATTCCTTCTGACAGCTCTACCTGCGTTGCTCCCATTTTTTCTAGGAAGAAGTGGAGCATCTCGCGCAGCGCTTCTTGGTCTCCAACACTTTCTTTGCCCATTTTCTTATTGAGTGCACAATATAAATGTAAATCTAATTGACATTGTAAATCTTTCTAAGGGATTTTTTGTGTCAATTTATACGTAAAATTGAAAGAATATATCTTCCGAACATTTATGTGTATATTGAGTTTACATATTTTATGATTGAAATAAATATTTTGTAGTTTATGATACAAAAATTACTTAAATAATGATTTTAATATTAACATGTACAGTCAAATGACAATATTTGGCTAGATCCTGCTTCCGGAAGTTATAAACCAATCCCTGACTGCTACAAACAAAGGCTAACTAAGTTTCAGTAGCTCACGGAATAAAGCTTTAATTTTGGCGTGAGAGTGTTTCCGAATAATTTAATAAATGTCTGCTAACAGCACATTGATGGAAGAACCACGACAGATGCTGTTAGAGCTTCGCGTATCTAATTTTTTGTCTCTAGCAACTAGAACAACGAATTAATGAATTGCTTGGAGGTCAAACGTGATTTCATTCAACCAAAATTTTCGGTATTTTGTTTATTTGGCTTTGCTTGCGATCCTTTTAGGAGTCGTAGCAGAGTTTGATGGTGCCATTACAGTGCAAGTCGCACCTTGGAGCTTGCAAGTCAAAGTACAAGGCGGTTCTTCTCCGTGTTCAAATGATTTGGTACCACCTGAGAGTCAGCTTAACGTACTCAAACGGAAATTAGCTTAAGTTGTTTCTCGTTACCTAACAGACTAAGTTATGGTGCGATCGCTTTGAATGTATCTACTAAAAGGTTTTCCTGAGTCGAGCGTTACCCTCGTCGATTGCAGTCGGGGGTGCATTTATCTCAAAATTTAAATGTCAAAAAGGACAAAAATCATGACGAGCAATCTATTTAAGTGGGCTTGTACGGGTCTGAAATATTTTCTGTGGACTTTGCTTGGTTTTGCGATCGCACATGTGATATTTCAAATTTTTGGAGTTTCTACTGTTTCAATACTTCTGTTCTCCGTTTTCTTGCCATGGATTGCCCGCATTGCAATCTTTATCTTCTGTTTGTTTGTCGTTGCCATAGTCCATGAGTCTTGTAGCTAATTCAGAATATCGTTGTAAATATTACAGATGGTAACATCTTACCTGGGTTGGTTTTGCTGAATTTACCCATCACTCCAACCCTTCTCTTCATAGGAGAAGGGAGTTTGTACTTTTAAGGAGAAGTAGTGAGGAGAGTTTACAAACATTTTTAAAATCAGTTGACAATCTCATTTGAGTACTATAGTATTCAAAGTATGATGTATAAGTTAATTGATTTATTTGCTGGTGCGGGTGGATTAACTACAGGATTTCACTTAGCAGGGTTTGAATCTTTGTGTGCTGTTGATATAGACACAAAAGCTTTAGCAACCTATAAACTTAACTACCCAAACACTAAGATTGTCAATCAGGATATAAGTAAAGTAGATCCTTCAGAACTACGTTTATCGCTTAACTTGAAGCAAGAAGAACTAACAGCGTTAATTGGTGGTCCTCCTTGTCAAGGTTTTTCTAAAAACATTCCTGCTCGCGAACGCAGTCTGAACGATCCTCGCAATCAACTGTACAAAACTTTTTTGGAATTTGTACAAGAGTTCAGACCTCTTTATGTCGTTATGGAAAATGTGTCTGAAATCTTGAAGGCATATGATGGTGTAGTTAAAAATGAAATAACGGAGCAACTAAAATCGTTTGGGTACAAAGTTGTTTCAGCTTCCTTAAATGCTGCTCATTATGGAATACCGCAAACTAGAACTAGGGCATTTTTTATTGCTAGTTTGGATAAAATACCCTCCTTTCCCACGCCAACACATTATGAAAATACTCGGAGAGATCGTAGCTCTGTAAAATTGTGCGATCGCCAGATGAATTTATTCGATCTAGATAGTTCTTCAATGGTTACAGTGAGAGATGCAATTGGAGATTTACCACCATTAGATGCAGGGCAAGAATATGTTGATGGGGATTATCCATCAACTCCACAAACCTCATACCAAACTATAATGCGTAATGAGAGTACAAAAATTGTTAACCATATTGCCCGTACTTTAACTCCGATTCAAAGAGCAAGAGTCTGTCTTCTAAAAGAAGGGCAAGATGCAAGAGACTTACCACCAGAATTAGCTCCTAAGAAACATTATAGTGGAGCTTATGGAAGGCTTTACTGGGATAAACCAGCAAAAACAATTACAAGATGGATGTTTCATCCTGGTTCTGGTAGGTTTTTTCATCCTACGCAAAATAGAACTATCACAATACGAGAGGCAGCCAGATTGCATTCTTATCCGGATAACTTTCACTTTGTTGGGTCATATACCGATATGGCTTCTCAAATTGGTGAATCTGTTCCTCCGCTGTTAGCTAAAGCAATTGCTATATGTTTGCATCAGAATTGTTATCAAAAAAAGGGTTATTAATTTGCGATTGTAAAGCAGCAAGGATAGTCGTTACATAACGCTCGAGTATAAGACGAATTCGTTCAATATTAATACGAACAGCGTTGGTAAGAATTGTTCTTGCTTTGAAAAGTTGTTTTTGATTTTTGTACCATACTAAATCTGTTTTTCCTGCTATATTTCCTTGCAAACCTACTCCTTGTTTCCCAGAAATTTTATTGACTGTCCAAGCCCAAGAAAATGTAGTTGAATCGAGTGGCTCAAGTTCATATTCACAATAAACATATTCAGTACCTTGTATATTTTTTAAAAGTATACCTTCGTAACTGTTAATAACTCTTTGTAATGACTGGCTTGTTAAAATCTTTTCGTTCCAATGTTGAATAATAGCTTCTCCTAATTCTTGTGGTGAAGATTGTTCAGTAAGACCGGGAAATCCAAGTTGATTAGCTTTTTTAATCACATCTGCTCTCTGAATTACAAAAAAAAATGTGTTTCCTGATGTGAAATTATTAAGTTGAAGCGATTTCAAAGACCAACCAGTCTGAGTCGTAATATCAACAGCATCATAAAGAAGTTTGGTACGTCCTAAAGCTGGATCGGAAAGAGGAATATCTTTTACGTAATGAAAAATTGCTTCCCAAGCATAATCTTCTATTGAGCCAATAACCGGAGATGCTACAGTAGCGATTATGCCTTTCCTTAATCTGTCTATTTCATTGTCTGTCAACACTTAAAGATTCCTCTACGGCTCGGAAAAATTCGCTCATGGTTGTATTTAAAGCATTAGTAATATGGTTGAGAACCCTAACAGATGGGCTTTTCAAACCGCGCTCTAGTTGGCTGATATACGTTCTGTGCAGACCTGTCACTTCTGCCAAATACTCTTGAGACCAGCTTTTTTCTAGACGACGGCGTTGTATTTCTAACCCTAATATTTGATCTAGTTGACTAGGCTGCATAATCAAGAACATTAAGGCTTTGAATACAAAAGTGCTACAGACTATAGTATTCAATACGATTCTACAAGGTGCTGTATTAACTTTCAGGTAACTTACACCTTAAAGAGTTAAAAACTGTCTCTGCTTTTTGCACGCCATCCTCACCATGAGTCAATAGAATAACAAAATAACGGTTGTTGCCAATTACCACACTCGTTTTGTAACTAATAGTAAACTGACTTTTGGCATCGTCTGGTAATTTCGTTACCCCTTCTTCCACAGTTACCTGCGTTGGTGAACCACAAAGCTTTTTAGGTTCTGACCTCGAAGTAGAGACTTGAAAATTATCTCTGTCTCCGAGAAACGTGCTATCTAGAATTTGCTCAACTTGCTTTTTGTCTGTTTGCGAATCAATGACCACCCTAGCTACCAAAAGCCGTATATCAGGATTGTCACCGTTACTGGTAATAAGTGCTATTTGCGCTCCTGCTAACTTTAAACCAAGTACACCTTGAGAACCATCTGGAAAGCTATAGTTCATAATACTCCTAGCTATAGCTTCTGCTCTTTGTGGCTTGAAAGCATTTGTCGTAAATTGAATCGCTAGCCCGGTGATACCAATCATGACTAGAAAAATAGCCCCAAAAAACACAGAAATTATTTCTAGTAACGTAACTTTGTACTTGGAATTTTTTGGTGGTAAGACTTGGTTCATTTGAGTTTGTTCAGGAGCTATGCGGTTCAATTCCATCCACGGGTTGGTTGATATCTAGTTTGTAATATCTAGATAAAACTTGTTTAATCGCGGTTCTATAATGTTCTAGTTTATCCATTGAACAATAACCTCTTTACTGAAATGGACAATAATGCTATGGCGGAAGCTATTGAAGGAGTATCGCATCTGTATACCTGTTAAGATTGGGTAAGCGAGCCATTGTGACTGTACAATCACCTGATTAGAGATTTTTTTGTGGTGGAGAAAGCAGCTTTCTTGAGATAATTATTCTTCCAAATCTTTTTCCGTAATTCCCGCATCTTTCATGATGCTTTTCAAAGTTCCTATTGGCAAATCTCGATTACTATGAACGGGTATGGAAAGGATGGCAGGAACATCTTCTTTGGCATAGATATGATGACTGCCAGTTATTCGCTTCAACTCCCAACCATGCCGTTCCACTACTTTACATAGAGCCTTACCAGAAATAGCTTTCATATCGATAGCTCAACTAACTGCTTCTCTGGCTCAATTTCTTCCCGCTCACTTGCAACTTCTAACCAACCTTGAACAGCGTCCTGTAACATCTCTAGCAAGTGTTCGTAGCTCTCTCCCCAAGTATGACATCCTGGTAATGCAGGTACAGAACCACACCACACTCCATTTTCTTGCCAAATAACCGCTTTAATTTTCATCTAAAAACCTCCGGGAGTGTGGAAACCGCGCACCTTTAGGTCGCGGAGGAAACACGACACGAGCTAATTTATTAGCCGTCCCCTTACGGGGTTGGATAAGCAGAGGAGTAGTGCCTATCCACTTCCCTGTATGCCGGGAACACCTTGCTACTCCAGTAATGTGAGCCTTGCCAAAGTTATCGGTCGGTACCCTTACGGGTTCGGCAATATCCTGCGACGGGAAACCCGTCTTCAGATTTGCCTCACTATCCAAACAGCACTGTCTTACCCCTCGTAAAACTGGTTAACCATTTGGTTGTAGAGCAGCGAACTGGCATCACGTATTCGCAGGTACGAACTTTAACTCTTGCCGATAACGTAGTCCAGTTAAGGACTTAAGCGGGTCAGCTACCTAAAGGCAGAGGCACGAAGCCCCGTTTCTTCAGAGCGGGGTGCTGACAAACTATCCATCAGTCTGTACTCATGAATTTTAACGCATTGGGCATTTTCTGTGCTTCCACTGTAAGACAAACACATTTAAATTTTGAAAGTCATATGCAATAAGAGTTTTAATTCCTTAGCACTCGCATTGAGTATGCTTTTTTTATAACAGCATAGTACTGGCTCCAAAATGCGGTTCATTTAAATAGATAGTCTTCGGTTGGAAAAGGAATAGTCGTTTCGCGAATCGCAAAAAATAATTCTAGACTCGCCTTTACAGTACGATATTACTCCAAATCAACCCCCAAAAAGCGGTCTAAAAATCGCGTGCGCCACATCAACCGTACAATGAAACTCCACTCTATAGCAACTAACCCCAACCACAAGCAATTGATAGGTGAAATTGGTGCTAATTCAAAAAATTCCCGGATAGGAGAAATATATAAAATTAATAAATAGGTAATAATAAGAATTCCTGCTACGCTGGTATAACGCCAGTCGCCATTGAGAGGTTCAGCGGCTACCCATGCTGTTGTAGGCGGTTTTAGAAAAGGAATTAATAGGAGTTCGCAAAATACCAAAATGGTCACAAGTGCTGTGCGAGGAATTTCATAATCAACCCTAGCAATTCCAGCAGCTGGTGGTAAATCGAGTATGGCACTGACTAAGTAGAAAAGGTAAACAATCAAAGCTACCAAAGTGATGGACAAACTTGCGGGAATAATAAAGTGGAGAATTGAACGCACCATGCTTTGTTTTGATTGTTCTCCCGGTTGCGCCCAAACAGGAATAAACATGGTGGGAATACCAACGCCAACGAGAGTGACAATTGCACTGTGTTTGTTCATCAACGGGAAGCTATCGGAGACAATTGCTGTGGCAAAAATAAGTAGTGCGACACAGCAAACTCGCACCATAAAGAGTTTCATGACATCACGGATACCATTGCGAATTCTTTGCCCTTCTAAAAACGCAGGAGGTAGTGCTTCAAAGGAATCTTTTAGCAAAACTATATCGGCAATACCCCTAGTTGCTTGAGAGCCGCTTTCCATAGCAATCCCTAAATTTGCCATCTTAAGGGAGAGGACATCGTTGACTCCATCTCCTGTCATCGCAACGTAATGTCCTGCATCCCTAAGACTTTTAACAATTTTAGCTTTCTGTTGCGGCGCAATTCTGCCAAACACATTATAACTAGAAGCTGCTTGAGCAAATTGGACATCATTCATTTGCTCTAATTCAGCACCAGAAATCAGCTTGATTTGTTCGCTAAATCCTGCTTGTAAAGCAATGGCTGCTACTGTTTGAGGATTATCTCCAGAAATGATTTTGACTGCAATTTCTGCTTGGGTAAAGCCTTGTAGTGTTTCACTTGCTCCTTTTCGCAAGCGATCGCTAAAACTTAAGATCCCGATCGCGCTAAGATCTGGTGGTAAGGAAGGAGTGTCATTTGCGCCCAGAGAAACAGAGACGGGGCTGCGAGCAAACAGCAGAACTCTTAACCCTTGGTTAATTTGCTCCTGAATGTAATTTTTGGCTGTTGCGTCTAAGGGTGTAGCAAGTGATAAAACTTCCGGCGCACCCAATACATATGTACCATCTCTTTCTGTATCGTCAAAGACGACCGAACTCCACTTGCGATCGCTAGAAAAAGGAACTTCGGTTTTGATAAGCTTGGTATAACCGGAGCAACCGTTAAGAATAGCGTCTGTTGTGCGATTGCCTGACTGAGTACTTGCAGCATAATCACCGAGTATAGAGCGAAGATCCCCTACAGGAACTTCTATGGGGTAAAGGTCGTGCAATTCAATTTGATTGGTTGTGAGCGTTCCGGTTTTATCAAGACACAACACATCAACATTACTTAAAGACTCTACAGCATTAGTTTGCTGGATTAAGATATTTTTTCCCAACATTTGAACCGCACCCATGACATAGGCAAGTGTAATTGCAATTAAAAGCCCTGCAGGAATTAAACCTGCAATGACAGCTGCTCTTTGAACAATTTCATTTAATGATTGAGAGCGAATAATAAAACTAATTGCAATTAAAATCCATAAAAAACAGGCGAGAAGTAAAAGTACCCGAATAATTAAGTTAATTTCTTGCTGAAGTGGCGTGTAAACTTGACGAAACTGTCTTGCACCAGCCATAAGTTGGTAAGCAACTGTTTCAGTACCTACCTTCTGCGCTTCATAGCAAGCACGTCCGCTGACACAAAAGCTACCAGAGTAAACTTCCTGTCCTTCCATTTTTGGAATTAAATCTGATTCACCTGTCAGCAGTGACTCATCAACTTCAATTCGTCCTTCACCAACAATTTGACCATCTACTAGAATTTGTTCGCCAGGATAAAGTAGGAGAAGATCTCCCAAAACAATTTCCCTCGGATCGACAGTATATTCTTTGCCATCTCGAATGACAGTTGCTACAGGGCGAGTTAGCAGAGCAATTTTATCGAGTTTTCGCTTTGCCCAAATTTCTTGGCAAATACCAATAACGACACCACTAAAAATTATAACGGCTACAAAAATAGCATCAGAAGGGCGTTGTAAAAACAGAAAAACACCGCTAATGGCAAAAAAAACCGCGTTGACAAAAGTAAAAAGGTTCTCGCGTAAAATTTGAACGTAAGAACGGCTAGTTGGCAGTTTAACATTATTGCTCTTTCCTGCTGTGCGCCTTTCTTTGACTTCTTGTTCGCTCAACCCTTGGAGCTTAGATATCTGCATAAATAATAGAAAATAGAAATTTTAGATTTTAGATTTCGGATTTTGAATTGAAAGCTTTGTATTTAATACTGTTTCAAGCTTGACCTACAATACCAACTTTTCTAAGTTTTGTATAATTTGAGATAATGCTCCTTTTGACATCAGTGAAATCAAATGAGGTAAATAGTGGGTCTTAATGAGTTAATAGACAATAAGTCAAACTATTGTTTCATGTGGTTTCAAGGTTCATAGTTCTTTTACAGTAAGTCTTGATGTTTTTGCTAAAATCGTCAGAGTAATTACACAGTTTATTTCCTCCTTAGGTAACCACAAATTTATATCTAAAGATAGATTTATTATTTGGCATTTTTTCTGTTTGTCAAGAACAGGTTAGAAGCAGCGACACTTGGGAGTCAGCAAATTGCGGCTGGGAACCAACGAGCTCGTGCTGCGTATACCAACCATCGGTGACTGAAACCTTATGATTTTTTCCCTCTCTGGCTCCTTTATCAAACGACCTGTCTTTGCAACGGTTTGCTCTATCATCATTACACTACTTGGGATAGCTTGTATCCCGACATTGCCAGTTGCTCAGTATCCGGAAATTGCTCCTCCCGTAGTTACCGTAACTTCAAACTATGTTGGAGCCAATGCAGAAGTCGTTGAGTCTACTGTAACTAACATTTTGGAGCAACAACTCAATGGTATTGAGGGCGTGCGATACATCAAATCTACAAGCGCCAATGATGGAACGAGTAGCATTAACTTAACGTTTGAACTGGGGAAAGACCAAGACATTGCTGCCGTAGACGTACAGAACCGGGTGTCAACCGTTCTATCGCGGTTACCGGGACCTGTAACCCAAACAGGCGTACAAGTCCTAAAAGCTAACAATAACTTCTTGTTAGCAATTGGGATTTACTCCGATCGCGATGAAAGCAAAGGAAAAGATATTTACAACGATACCTATCTCAGCAACTACACTGACCTTTATATTGCAGATGCCATTAAACGGATCAAAGGTGTCGGTGATGTTCAGATATTTGGCGAGCGGAAATATGCCATGCGCCTTTGGCTAGACCCCAATCGTCTCGCCAGCCGAAATTTGACACCTCAAAATGTTATTACAGCACTTCAGCAACAGAACTTACAAGTCGGTGCCGGACAAATAGGACAACCTCCAACTCAATCATCACAGCAGTATCAGTATGCTGTTAACGCTCAAGGAAGACTCAAGGATGCGGAAGAATTCAACGAGCTTGTGATTAAAACTACGGAAGATGGGACGCTTATCAAGCTCAAGGATGTCGGTCGGGCTGAGTTAGGAGCCGAAAACTACAGTTCTTTGCTCAGATTTACTTCTAGCGATCGGGTAACGCACCAAGGCGTGGGATTGGGTATTAACCAGCAAGCTGGTAGCAACGCACTGGATACAGCCGCAGCAGTCAAAGCGGAAATGAAGCGATTGGCTGAAAATTTCCCTCCAGGTATACACTATGAAGTCGCTTTTGATACTACTACTTTTATCAAAGCAGGAACTGAAGAAGTTATTGTTTCTTTGTTTCAAGCAGTTGGTTTAGTTGTCCTCATTGTTTACCTATTCTTGCAGAATTGGCGTTCGGCATTGGTGATTTCACTGGCAATGCCTGTAGCGCTTCTCGGTACGTTTATCTTCGTCAAACTCCTGGATTTTTCTATCAATACCCTGACTCTATTCGGTTTAACCTTGGCAACAGGTCTGGTGGTGGATGATGCGGTGGTGATTGTAGAGGACATCACTCGTCGCATTCAAGACCAGGGACTTAAACCTGTGGAGGCGGCGATTCAATCTATGAACGAGCTGTTTAGCGCGGTGATTGCTACCTCTGTTGTATTGATTGCAGTGTTTGTACCAGTTGCATTTTTCCCCGGTACAACCGGACAGCTTTACAAGCAGTTTGCGCTGACGATCGCATTTTCCATCACCATATCCACCTTTAACGCGGTTACCTTTACCCCAACACTATCTGCGATTTTGCTCAGGCGAGGTCAGGTACCAAATAACTGGTTTTTTAACAGTATTAACTGGGCGATTGATAAAACTCGCCAGATTTACAGTCGCAGCATAGTCTTGTTAACTAGGTTGAAGTTTGTCGTTTTAGCACTGTTCTCAGGTGCTTTGATACTGACCTATTGGATCTACAATATCGTTCCAGCAGGTTTTATTCCAGATGAAGATCAAGGTATTTTTATCACCCTCGTTCAAGCACCAGAGGGTGTGTCTCTCAACTACACTCAAAATGTGTTAGAAAAAGCAGAAGCAATTCTCAAAGAAGTGCCAGAAGTTCAGCAAATTTTTGCAGTTGGTGGTTTTAGCTTTAGTGGTTCGACGCCCAACAACGGTTTGATATTTACAACCCTGAAACCTTGGGAAGAGCGCCGGGAAGCAAATCAATCTTTGCAAGCGATTATTGGTGGATTTTTTCCACAGCCTTTTGGATTACTGCCTAAAATGTTGGGAATTCAAGAAGCCACTGTGATTCCATTTAATTTGCCAGCTATTAATGGTATTGGTAACTTTGGTGGTTTTGAGTTTCACTTACAAGATAGGGAGAATTTAGGATTTGATGCAATGGGGACAGCCCTCAATAGCTTGGTTGGTCGAGCCAGTACTTACCCATCTCCCGAACAACCTCAAATAAACGGTTTGCGTCCCAACTTCAACGCCAACACACCGCAAATTTCTGTAGAAGTCGATCGCACCAAAGCCAATGCCCTTCAGGTTCCTGTTGAAGATATTTTCAACACCTTGCAAGTTTTTCTTGGCTCGACCTACGTCAATGACTTTAACCAGTTCAATCGAGCTTACCGCGTTTATGTTCAGGCAGACCAGGCATTCCGCTCAAACCCAGAGGATATTAAAAAGCTGTACGTGCGTTCGCAAACAGGTCAAATGATTTCCCTAAGCAATTTAGTGACAATTAAAGAAGTCATTGGTCCTTCAGTGATTAGCCATTACAATCTGTTTCGCTCGGTGGAAATTAACGGTTCCCCAGCACCTGGTGTAAGTTCGGGACAAGCTATCAAAGCAATGGAGGTATCTGCTCAAGAAACTTTGCCTAAGGGATTTGGCTATGAGTGGTCCGGGCTTTCTTTAGAAGAAATTGAATCTGGCGGACAAGCTCTCTTTATCTTTGGTTTGGGTGTTGTCTTTGTCTTTCTCATACTAGCAGCACAATATGAAAGCTTTGTCGATCCATTTATTATTTTGCTGACTGTTCCGTTGGCAATTTTGGGTGCGTTAATTGCTCTTATTATCAAAGGTTCTGCTAACGACATTTACACTCAGGTTGGATTTGTCATGTTGATTGGTATGGCAAGTAAAAACTCAATTTTAATTGTGGAATTTGCCAACCAACTTCGGGAACAAGGTTTGGGTATTACAAAGGCAGCGATCGAGGCTGCTAAGGAGCGTTTGCGACCCATTTTAATGACAGCTTTCTCCACAGTTGCTGGTGGTATTCCACTTTTGGTCGCAACAGGTCCTGGAGCTGCTGCTCGTCAATCTTTGGGAACAGCAACTTTTGGTGGAATGTGCATTGCAACTGTTCTGAGTCTATTTGTTATCCCAATCTTGTACATTATTATCAAGAATGCAGAAGTTTCTTTTGGAAAACGCGATCGCACAGTTGTAGCTGGTGAGGAAACTGTTATAGCAACCAATGACCAGCGACCAAATGCCTAATTCTTTGACTGGTTTGTCCTGAGTCATTCTCTTATTTAGGGAGATTGTTTGAAAAGTGGGTAGCTGTGATTTTAGGCACTCAGCGATCCCCCCTAGCCCCCCTTAACAAGGGTGGAAAATATTCTTAAAGCCCCCTTAACAAGGAGGAAAGGCTCTTAAACTCTTCCTTTAAAAAAAGAGGGAAAAGCTCTTAAACTCTTTCTCAAAAAGAGGAAAAGACTTTTAAACTCTTCCTTAAAAAAGGGAAAGACTCTTAAAGTCCCCCTTTTTAAGGGTGATTTAGGGGGATCTTGAATGTTTTTCTACTGATGAAAGGACTTTTCAAACATCCTCTTAACTGCAAGAATCTATTTTAAACTCATTGTATCTGCTCAATAAATTGGGGTAGGACAAAAAATAAATTAAGAGAGAGTTAACGCAATTACAAGTAACACAGCAACTTGCTTTGATGGGAGCGATTTCTTAGAGTTTGGAAACGGAGATTTTCACAAAATTGCTAAACTTTGTTTCCATCTTGTTAAAGTATCACCTCTGGATTAATTAACTCCTCGCAACTTGCGCGTATTTTCAACCAAACTCTGAGCGAATTGGTCAAAGCGTTGTGAAAGTTTCTCATCTAACAGTTTACCCTCAGGGCTAAAAGCTTTCCACGCTTGTCCGATCGCTATTTGTTCCGGAATGACCCAACCGTGAACCCATCTCATGATGATTCGTAGATCGTTCAGGGCATTACTGTTGGGTTGTCCGCCCAAAATACTGATAAGCCCGGTCACTTTACCAGACAATTGATCGAAACTCATCAAATCAAGGGCATTTTTGAGGACACCACTGACGCTACCGTGATACTCTGGTGTTGCCAAAATTAACCCATCAGCTTGAATGACCGCATCACGCATGCGCTGAACATCCGGGTAATCTGGATATTCCTGCTCGCCATTACAAAACGGTAACTGCATTTGCCGCAAATCGATAATTTCAACCTCCGCACCCAAAGCTTCGACTCTTTGTGCAGCTATCTTCAAACCAACTTGCGTGTAAGACTCTGTTCTTAAACTGCCACCAATTCCAACAATTTTTACCATAACGAACTCTCAATCTCTTAATTTATTAAGTAGCCTTAATCCAAGGTTAGGTTTTTGCAAAGCGTAGTCATTACGAGTATGTTTATATATTAGCTTATAGACCAGCCAGTTGTGACAAAACGTGTAAAATTTCAATTGGTAGAGAATTGTTTGCTATTGAGAGTGAGTTTTATTCTGTTTGAGGAACTGTAAGATCCAAGGGCGAATCAGTGCGAAGTTAGGGATCTCAGATACAGGAATTTGTAAAGAGTAGACGTATGCAAGAGAAAAACTTGGGAATGGTTTTTTGTGGAAGCTACACTAGACAATTAGACACCAAAAAATTATTTGCTAGAAGAACAGCCATAAAAATGAGCGCTCAGCTTCTGCCAGCACAAAAAGGGTAGTTATTTATGAAAAAGGTTGAGAAAAAAACATCGATGAAAAAGCAAACAGCAAAGCGAGCTGCCTTGACTGGAGCGCTGGCTGCCAGTTTGCTCGTCTTGCCTAGTTTATCGGGAGGAGCTTCTGCACTGGCACAAAAGGCAGAACGCGACTCTCAAGCCCTATCTTATGGCGATTTAATCCAGAAAGTTCAGAGTGGAGAAATTGCCAGAGTAGAGCTTGATGAAACCGAACAGGTCGCGAGAGTGTATTTAAAAGACCAAAAGCCAGATACACAACCACAGCAGGTGCGGCTTTTGGAACAAAATCCAGAGTTAATTAACAAACTCAAAGAAAGGAAAGTTGAGTTTGAGGAAGTTTCTTCTGCTAACAGTAGAGCGGCTGTCAGCCTTTTGATTAACTTAATGTGGATTTTACCACTCGTGGCTTTGATGCTGTTGTTCTTACGCCGCTCCACAAATGCTTCGAGCCAAGCCATGAATTTTGGTAAATCAAGAGCACGCTTCCAAATGGAAGCAAAAACTGGAGTGAAGTTTGATGATGTTGCTGGTATAGAAGAAGCGAAAGAAGAACTGCAAGAGGTTGTCACTTTCCTCAAACAACCTGAAAAATTCACCGCTGTTGGTGCGCGTATTCCCAAAGGAGTCTTGCTCATTGGACCACCAGGGACAGGTAAAACACTTTTAGCAAAAGCGATCGCAGGTGAAGCTGGAGTACCGTTCTTTAGCATTTCCGGTTCGGAATTTGTGGAAATGTTTGTTGGGGTCGGTGCGTCTCGCGTGCGCGATTTATTTAAAAAAGCAAAAGAAAATGCTCCTTGTCTAATATTTATAGATGAAATTGACGCTGTTGGACGGCAAAGGGGTGCAGGAATTGGCGGTGGAAATGATGAACGGGAACAAACCCTCAACCAACTGTTAACGGAAATGGATGGATTTGAGGGCAACACGGGGATCATTATTATAGCAGCCACAAACCGTCCGGATGTGTTAGATGCTGCTTTGCTCAGACCCGGAAGATTTGACAGACAGGTCATCGTAGATGCCCCAGACCGTAAAGGTCGCCTTTCTATTTTACAAGTTCATGCCCGAAATAAAAAAGTTGACCCATCTGTTTCCTTAGAAGTGGTTGCGCGTCGCACGCCCGGTTTTACAGGAGCAGATTTGGCAAACCTTTTGAATGAAGCTGCTATTTTGACAGCACGCAGGCGAAAAGAAGCAATTACACAGCTAGAAATTGACGACGCTATTGACCGTTTGACAATTGGTTTAACTCTCAATCCACTGTTAGATAGCAAGAAAAAGCGGTTGATTGCTTACCATGAAGTTGGACACGCTCTTTTAGCGACACTTTTAGAAAATGCTGACCCACTCAATAAAGTGACTATTATTCCTCGTTCTGGAGGAGTTGGTGGTTTTTCACAGCAAATTTTGAATGAAGAAATGATTGATAGCGGGCTTTACAGTCGGGCTTGGATGATGGACAACATTACCATGACCTTGGGTGGAAAAGCAGCAGAAACAGAGGTCTTTGGAGAATCTGAGGTCACGGGTGGTGCGAGTAGCGACTTGAAAGTTGTGGCTAATCTTGCACGCAAGATGGTAACAATGTACGGAATGTCAGAACTGGGGTTGGTGGCTCTTGAAAATCAAAACAGTGATGTTTTTCTCGGTCGCGATTGGATGACCCGCAATGATTATTCAGAAGAGATGGCTACCAAAATCGACCGACAGGTTAGAGAAATGGCAAGTATATGCTACCAAGAAGCCCGTCGTATTATTCGTGAAAACCGTCCTTTGGTAGATCGGTTGGTGGATTTATTGGTTGAACAAGAAACAATCGAGGGCGAGCAATTCCGCAAGATTGTTTCGGAGTATACTGAGTTGCCAGAAAAACAGAAGATTGTGGTGTTTGGCTAATTGTTAGTTGTTACCCCAACCACTAACTAATAATTTGAATCCTGTTGAAGTTTAGACTCCTCAATTACGACTTGCGATTGTTGGGGAGTCCATTTTTGTGATGATGCTCTTGCAACTTGTTGCTGTGAGAACATTGCTCGCAGAACGACAGCGGGATCTACATAGTTTTTGGCATATTTTAATCCCCAGTGAAGGTGAGGACCTGTTGTACGCCCAGTCATCCCTACCCGACCAATCCTGAATCCAGCTGGGACTGGCTGACCTTCCCAAAGTTGAATACCTCCGTCTCGGTCTATGAGGTATCGCCGACCACTTGCGCTTTCTACGTGTCCTTCCATATGGCAGTAGGTGTGTTCCCACGGACCGGATTCAATAACAACGTGAGTACCGCAAGCGTTGCGATCGGCTACCTTACTCACTCTACCAGCCCACCAGTTGCGAATGTAACTTCCTTGTGGTGCGGCTATATCCAAGCCACTGTGAAATTCCCACCGGGAACCACCAGTTGCTGAGGGGCGATATCCAAATGCTGAAGTGTAGGCCTTAAAATTTTCCACGGGGAAAGAAGCGGCTAACCAAGTGTTATTATTTGTTGCTTGTAAGCTTGATTTTGGCTGAATTTGGCGCGGTGGGGTCGCATCTGGTGTGGATGAGCGTGGTATTCTTGCTATCGGAGTCGGAGAGGAACTGTGTGAATCTCGCTCGGGGATTGAAATAAAGGAAAACGCATTAACGTTTTTATTTTCCTTGGGCAAGAGAGTATTCAAATTAGCAATACTCAATCCAGATACAAATAGTGTGACTACAGAAATTGCTACTGTTTGTCGCCACTGACTCATTTTAAAATTCCTCTAAGCGATGATTTATCTGTAAATTAGTAGACAGAAATTAAACGCAGCAGAAGTTTCAATCTGATGGTCGATTGTTATTGACATCTGCTCGCTTTTACCCTGTATGCCGTAATGAAAAATGAAAATCGTCTTATTTTTGTTTTTTCCACCGAAATATATTACCAAAAAACCTTCCCAATGGTAGAGTGAAAAATAAGTAAAAATGCTGATAAGTTATCACAATACCTTTGGTGAAAAAGTAGATTTGGCTTCGATAGAAGCAGAAAAGCATCATCTACAGTACCTTCGGAAGCCATGTTGACTGAAATACTGCCTTTTAGCCTTGAGTTCGATAAAATAGCGATCGCAGGAACGAGTTTGTGGTCGCTAGCGTTGTATTTGGGATTTTCGACCGCCAGTGAATGGGTAACTCTACAACTCAACAGCTGGTTTAACTTTGCAGAGCGCTCCCTCTACATGAGCCAATCGGAATTTGAAAAAACTAAAAAGGCAAGGGAATCTCAAAATGCCCTTTATGCTTCGCTTTTTAGCATTCTGCCTTTTTTAGTACTTGGCGGTTTGTGTAATTGGGGAATAGAAGTTAGCTTGGGTCAAAGTTGGTCTATCAGCATGGGAATACTGGCTTGTATCGGTTCGGGAGTTTACGAACTTGGACGGCGCGATGGAAAAAAGGATGAAGGATGAAGTATGAATTATGAATTATGAATTATGAAAAATATACTTGGTTAAGTATGTTAGCTACCGCAACTAACACTCCCCTTAGTCCGACTCTTCGTAAGCAAATCCCGTAACCAGTTTTGTCGTTCAGCATTCATAATTCATAATTCATCATTTCTCCAATTCTTCTTTTACCAAGTATGCTAGCTTTTTCGCTGCACCGGGTTCTCCTCGAATAGCGCGTAACTTGGCTCGCATCTGTTCTAATTTTTCTGGATTATTTAGATAATCTATGACCATTTCCCCAACTTCTTGAGGTTGAAGTTTTCCCACTAATTCTGGTACAACCATTTCTTTTGCCCAGATATTAGGCCAAGCTAATAAACCCAATCTTCTCAGTGCTAACCAGTTAATCAATTTGGCAAAACTCGAGCCAATCAAAGGCATATTTGCTAGAAGCCCAGGTAATCCATCCCAAGAACGCATGGCATCTAGCTGTTGTGTTGGTAGTAAAACAATCATCGGTACAGCCAAAGAACCAAGTTCAGCTGTGTTTGCGCCTACGGTTGTTAAACAAATACTGCACTTAGATAATATACCGTATGCTGGCGTCTCAGTATGCAGTTCGACGTTTAAGCCCGTTTCTGTTTTGAGGATAAAGACTGAAGATTGGGTATTGGAAATAGGTTTGAGAGAAGCGCTATTAAAACCAAAGGTTTGAACAAAAGTGTTTTTCTCAGGATCGGCAAAACTTGCCAAAGTTTCCACATCTAAAGTCGGTGCAACGGGAATCAAAAATTGAGATTGCGGTCTTTTTGCCTTCACATATTCGGCAGTTGCCAACATGAAAGGGACTCCCTGTGTCAGTTTTGCAGCCTTCGATCCAGGAAGCAAACCAATCAATTCGGGAGAAGACAAGGGAGATGGGGTAGACACGGTAGACAATGGAGGAAATTCTACCTTGTCCTCCCCTCCCTGGGCTTCTGCCATTAAATCGCCAATGACGGTGAACTTATGAGTATATTTTTGAGGGACGCGTGCTGCTACTTCGGGCTTCATCACTCCAAAACGGTCTATTAAGTTACACCATCGTGCTTCCCATTCGGCATAAACAACTGTACGGTATCCCAACCTTTTGCCAAGAATAACCGGGAAAATTTGATCTCCACCTAAAAAAACAATAACACCGCACTTGCGCCATTCCCAATTCTCAAAGGTTTTTCCCCAAAGCAAAAAATTCCAAAAATGTTCTGCGGCTTGGACTCTATCGACTTCGGGAAAAGAGCGGGCTATTTCTGCTTCTTTACCACTGGAGTTGGGACAGGGTGACAAGATGATAGAAATCCTAATTTGTTCGCGGTTATTGCCCAATTGTTGTCGTAATTGCTTTACTACTGGGCGTACCCAAGTTGTGACTTCTCCAGGTCCATTTGAAAGAATTAAAATATCGGCAGTCATTAGGGGAGTATGGGGTATAGGGTAGGGGCATAATGCCTTAAGGTAGAGAGATCTCCGACTTCTTGATTGGGATGCTGTTGGTGAATCATGGGTCTCACGCCTTACCTCATTCCAGTGGCGCAGCCACCGGATTCCCTTGAGAGAGTCTCCACTTCCTGTACTCGTCTGTCACGCGAGCTAAAGCCTCGCAGACTGCATTCCCAGCCAAAGTTTGGGTTTTGAGAGATAAGGGAGCGTTGAATGAGGGATGTCACCCCTATGGATCGGCTGTATTTTTGAAGAAGTCGAGCATCTTGCACCATTGTCATTATTAAGCAAATATTTGTTCCGTTATTGATTAATTACTAATTAGCTATATACAAAAATAAAAAAAGAACGATTAATTCTCTACACAAAAATACCCAATCCCGAAAAAGAATTGTTGCAAAAAATTAACAAATAGTGAGTAGATACTTCTAATAATTGTCAAACAAGTTTACAAAATATTGCATTTTTTATATCATTTTGTGTCAGATAGACGACAAAATGCCCTACTAATAAGCATTTTCTGGTAAAAAACTGATATTGCCGACCAGAGGAAGAATCGATTGGCAAATTTGCCAAAAAGTTCTTTCTGTCAGAGAACACGCATCAAAGGAGCCTAGGAAGCATGTTCACTCACGTCAAGTCCACCATTAGACACATAGCCCCCAACCAATTGCAGGGGCGTCACTTAATTAAGGTGGTCTATGTCGTGTTAGAGTCCCAGTACCAAAGTGCATTGTCACAAGCGGTTCGGGCGATTAACGAAAACAATCCCAATCTGGCGATTGAAATCAGTGGTTATTTAATCGAAGAACTCCGCGACAAAGAGAACTACGAGGAGTTTAAAAAAGATATCGCAACTGCCAATATCTTTATTGCCTCACTGATTTTTATAGAAGACTTAGCCCAGAAATTAGTAACAGCAGTAGAACCATACCGCGATCGCCTTGACGTAGCCGTTGTGTTCCCCTCAATGCCTGAAGTTATGCGCCTAAATAAAATGGGCAGTTTCTCTTTGGCACAGTTGGGGCAATCTAAAAGTGCAATAGCACAGTTCATGCGAAAGCGCAAGGAAAAATCCGGCGCGGGTTTCCAAGATGGAATGCTAAAACTGCTAAGGACATTGCCGCAGGTGCTTAAGTTCCTGCCAATGGATAAAGCACAAGACGCCCGAAATTTCATGCTCAGCTTTCAGTACTGGTTGGGAGGGTCTCCAGATAATCTGGAAAACTTCTTACTCATGCTGGCAGACAAGTACGTTTTGAAAGGCGTTGAGACGAGAAATAGAGAGTCCGTACAGTACCAACCACCGGTAGTGTACCCAGATATGGGGATTTGGCATCCTCTTGCTACCACAATGTATGAGGATGTGCGAGAGTACCTGAATTGGTACAGCAGCCGTCAGGATATCTCTCCGGATCTCAAGGACCCTTTAGCACCATGTATAGGGTTGGTCTTGCAACGCACGCACCTTGTTACTGGTGATGACGCTCACTATGTAGCGATGGTACAAGAACTCGAAGCAATGGGAGCAAGGGTTGTTCCAGTGTTTGCAGGAGGATTGGACTTTTCCAAGCCTGTAGAAGCATTTTTCTACGAACCCACTCATAAAACTGCCTTGGTGGATGCTGTTGTATCTCTAACGGGCTTTGCTTTAGTAGGTGGACCTGCACGTCAAGACCATCCTAAGGCAATTGAGGCGCTGAAGCGGTTAAACCGTCCTTACATGGTGGCATTACCCCTCGTCTTCCAAACTACAGAAGAATGGCAAGATAGCGATTTGGGATTGCACCCAATTCAGGTAGCATTGCAAATTGCGCTTCCTGAGTTAGATGGTGCGATTGAACCAATCATTCTATCAGGACGTGATGGCACAACAGGGAAAGCGATCGCACTGCAAGACCGCATCGAAGCAGTCGCACAACGCGCTCTTAAGTGGGCAAATCTACGCCGCAAACCAAAGTTAGACAAGAAAGTTGCTATCACTGTGTTCAGTTTCCCACCAGATAAAGGGAACGTGGGAACGGCTGCATACCTAGATGTGTTTGGTTCCATTTACGAGGTCATGAGAGCACTCAGGAACAACGGGTATGAAGTGCAAGACTTGCCAGAAAACGCTAAGGAGTTGATGGAACAAGTCATCCACGATGCACAAGCACAGTACAGCAGCCCCGAACTTAACGTTGCTTACCGGATGTCGGTTCGCGAGTATGAAGCACTCACGCCTTACTCCCAACGATTGGAAGAAAACTGGGGACCACCACCAGGACATCTCAACAGCGATGGTCAAAACTTGCTGATTTATGGTAAGCAATTTGGGAACGTTTTCATTGGGGTTCAGCCAACTTTTGGTTATGAAGGCGACCCAATGCGGTTGTTGTTCTCCCGTTCTGCAAGTCCCCACCACGGTTTTGCGGCTTACTACACCTACCTAGAACAAATTTGGCAAGCGGATGCAGTGTTGCATTTTGGAACTCACGGTTCCTTGGAATTTATGCCAGGGAAACAAATGGGGATGTCTGGAGAATGTTATCCAGATAACTTGATTGGAACCATTCCCAATCTTTATTACTATGCAGCTAATAACCCGAGTGAAGCAACAATTGCCAAGCGCCGCAGTTACGCTGAAACAATTTCTTATTTGACTCCTCCTGCAGAAAATGCTGGATTGTATAAGGGTTTAAAAGAACTCAGCGAGTTAATCGCTTCTTACCAAACTCTCAAAGATAGCGGACGGGGTATTCCTATTGTTAATACCATCATGGATAAATGCCGGATGGTTAATTTGGATAAGGACATAGCCTTACCAGAAATGGATGCCAAGGATATGAGCGGTGAAGAACGCGATAATATCGTTGGTTTGGTGTACCGCAAGTTGATGGAGATTGAATCGCGACTGTTACCCTGTGGATTGCACGTCATAGGGAAACCACCTTCTGCAGAAGAAGCGATCGCAACTCTCGTTAACATTGCCAGCCTAGACCGTCCTGAGGAGGAAATTCTCAGTCTTCCCCGTCAAATCGCAAACAGCGTAGGACGCAATATTGATGAAGTTTACCAAAACAGCGACAAAGGCATTTTAGAAGATGTCCAGTTGCTGCAAGATATTACAATGGCAACCCGTGCTGCTGTTTCTGCCCTTGTCAAAGAGCAAACAGATGCAGAAGGACGAGTTTCCCTTGTTTCCAAGCTCAACTTCTTCAATATGGGTAAAAAAGAACCTTGGGTAGAAGCGCTGCACAAAGCAGGTTATACCAAGGTAGATGCTACAACCCTGAAACCGCTATTTGAGTATTTGGAATTCTGCTTGCAACAAGTTTGCGCTGATAATGAATTGGGAGGATTGCTCCAAGGTTTAGAAGGTGAATATATTCTTCCCGGTCCCGGTGGTGACCCCATCCGCAACCCAGATGTATTGCCTACAGGGAAAAACATCCACGCCCTTGACCCCCAAGCTATTCCCACAATGGCTGCGGTACAGTCCGCAAAAATTGTCGTAGATCGATTGCTAGCAAGGAATAGGGCAGAAAATGGCGGTCAATATCCTGAAACCATCGCTTGCGTGCTTTGGGGAACCGATAACATTAAAACTTATGGTGAATCCCTAGCACAAATCATGTGGATGGTGGGAGTGAGACCGGTTCCCGATGCATTGGGACGGGTAAACAAGTTAGAACTGATACCTTTAGAAGAGTTAGGACGCCCCCGCATTGACGTGGTTGTTAACTGTTCTGGAGTATTCCGCGACTTGTTCATCAACCAAATGAACCTGTTGGATCAAGCAGTGAAGATGGCTGCAGAAGCGGATGAACCTGTAGAAATGAACTTTATCCGCAAGCACGCCTTGGAACAAGCTGAGGAAATGGGGATTAACCTGCGCCAAGCAGCAACTCGCGTGTTCTCCAATGCTTCTGGTTCCTACTCATCCAATATTAACTTGGCAGTAGAAAACAGTACTTGGGAAAGCGAAGCTGAATTGCAGGAAATGTACCTCAAGCGCAAATCCTTTGCTTTCAGTGCCGATAACCCCGGTACGATGGAAGAATCAAGGGCTATTTTTGAAAAGACCTTGAAAACCGCTCAGGTGACTTTCCAAAATCTTGACTCTTCCGAGATTAGCTTGACGGACGTTTCCCATTACTTTGATTCCGATCCTACCAAGGTCGTTGCTAGCTTGCGGGGTGATGGTAAAACACCAGCATCCTATATTGCGGATACAACTACAGCTAACGCACAAGTCCGTACTTTATCAGAAACTGTACGTTTGGATGCTCGTACCAAGTTGTTAAATCCCAAGTGGTACGAAGGTATGCTTTCTCACGGTTACGAAGGTGTGCGAGAACTCTCCAAGCGATTGGTCAATACAATGGGTTGGAGTGCAACCGCAGGTGCTGTTGATAACTGGGTTTACGAGGATGTCAATACCACGTTTATCAAAGATGAAGAAATGCGGAAGCGTTTGCTGAATCTTAACCCCCATTCATTCCGCAAAATGGTTTCTACTTTGTTGGAAGTGAACGGTCGCGGTTACTGGGAGACGAGTGAAAACAATTTGGAATTGTTGCGCGAGTTGTACCAGGAGGTTGAAGACCGGATTGAGGGAATTGAGTAAGGTCTAATCGTGCAGTCCCCATATGTAGAGACTAGCATGGCTAGTCTTTACTGAGATAATTCCCCCTTTTTAAGGGGGGTTAGGGGGGCTCGAAACTTGTGTACACCATCGTAACCTTTATAAGTTTGGTAAATAAAAAAATATTTTCACAGAATTGCGGAATAGTGGCATTTCATTTTGTAGGTAATTACAGACAAAGAAAAACGGGGTTAACTGATAAGAGGTTAATACCTTAAATCTAGGAAAACCTGACAACCAATAACTTTTTAATTTACTAACTTGAAAATCTTTATAAAAACCCAGACCGCACTGCTGAATAAAGTGGTGCGGTCTTATAATTTTTGACACTTGCACCTCTACCAACGTAGCTTACTGATTTGGGAACCACTATACTGCTCAAGTTTTACAGACCCGTAGTGCGTTCGCTTCTCCAGTTTCGTATAGCATGGGTGTATGTGACTCAACTCCAGGAGAATGAGATGCAAGTTGCCAAGAATTTTGAGAGTGAACTTCAACACGTTACTGAGTTTTGGTCACCTAGAGTTGTAGGTAGAGTGAACGATCGATATATCAAAGTTGCAAAACTTAAAGGCGAATTTGTTTGGCATAAACACGACAACGAAGATGAACTGTTTTATGTTGTCAAATGACAGCTAACGATTCAGTTTGAAGATCGTAAAGTAGAACTGAAAGAGGGCGATTTTTGTGTAGTGTCTAAAGGTGTGATGCATAAACCCATTGCTAAAGATGAATGTTGGATCGTCTTGATTGAGACTGTGACAATCCAGCACACAGGAGATGTTGAGACTCCAATAACCAAAACCATCGAACAGCAACTCGCTCAAGCAGGTACAACCTGAATCACCCCAACAAACTTTTGAGAAATTAAGTATAGCCCCTTCTTTTCAAAGGAGTTGGGGAGATCTGCAATGTGTGAAATCCCTAATACACAGTTGTGGTTGAGAAGAGATTTCTAGCAAGAATTTAAGAAAATCTTATACCATCACTTTTATTTATCCTTTTGAAAACAAAGAGTATTTGCTCTTATAGTTGGGTCGGCGTACATTAAGACACATAAGGTAAATCACAAGAACGCCGAGGTGCAAGATGAAGCTGGCAAAGAAAACATTATCTAACAGTGTTGGTACAAAAGTTGTTCAAAATTCCTCTGTGATTGAGAAACAGCAATTAGTAACCCAAAATATAGCAAATCAAGAATTGACACCAGGACAGCGCCTTGCAGATAAATTAGCAGCACAAGTAGGTTCTTGGGGATTTCTTATTGGTCAAAGTGCGATTTTAGCAGGAGACGATCGCAAAGTTGCTGAAGAGTTGGTTCGTTGGTAAGAGTTAGGCACCAGTGCATTTTTCATTTCTGCGATCGCCCTTGGCGCAAGCTGTACCCAGCTTATCGCTACAAGTATCGCAATGTTACACCAAATCGATACGTTTTTAGGTTATGAGCTAGGCTCTCTTAAAGATTTTGAGAAAAAAGAATATTCGCCCTGTGAAACAAAAGCCCTTGCAGATATAGACCACAGTTAGTTCAAACATTGCTAGTAAGAAGATTAAGGAGACATAGAAATGCACTCATTTGTGACAGCTATCCCTACTGGAATTACAGCTTTTACAGCCACCAACTTGGATGATTTAGTTATCTTGACGCTGTTATTCTCGCAGGTCAATGCAACTTTCCGTCACCGACACATTGTCATTGGTCAGTACCTGGGCTTTTGTACTCTCACAATCGCCAGCTTAGTTGGTTTTTTGGGAGGTTTAGTAGTCCCATCACAATGGATTGGGTTGCTAGGTTTAGTTCCAATCTCCATCGGGCTAAATCGTCTGCTTAATCCAGAAAGCGATTCATCATCGCAAAGCGAGTCAGAAACCGAACTGTCTCATTCTTCTCCTTTTGCTGGGTTCCTTTGTCCCCAGACTTATAGTGTAGCAGCTATTACCATCGCTAATGGCAGTGACAATGTAGGTATTTATATGCCATTGTTTGCTCACTCTACCCTTGGAGATCTGTTGGTTATTATTACAGTTTTCTTGTTACTCGTTGGGGTTTGGTGTACTCTGACTTACAAACTTACTTGCAAACCAGCGATCGCCAATCTCCTGAACCGCTATGGTAATAATCTTGTACCGTTTGTCTTGGTAGGTTTGGGTGTGTTTATTATTTTAGATAGTGCCTCCCTAACTCCAATGACCTTAATAGCTATTTGCCTGAGTTTAATGGGGCTTATCAAAATTATTCAAAATAACAAGTTTAAAGCTCAAAGTTTGTAATTTTAAAAAAAACATGAAACTTTTTCAAGTACTTTTAGTGGTTCTAGTGCTTGTACTTAACCTATTTATGGCTTTTCCCTCTTGGGCAAAAACTCCTTCCTTAGTTAACGATGTTGATGATTTTCAAGTGGGACAGAAAGTCATTTGGCTTTACAAAGCTCGTGCTGACTTTGATGAAGTTCACAAAATTCCTGCTGAAGTCGTGAAGCTAAGCGAAAAACAAGTACAAATTAAAATCCGCAAAAACAACGAATTTATCAATCGTTGGGTAAATCCAAATAAATTGGAGAAGTTTTGCCAAGACAAGAGAAAGTTTAAAGATTGTGAGGAGAATTCATAAATTTCAACTCAACCAACAACTAAAACCATTTATAATTCTCGTTCGTTAGTTGAAATTCAAGTCATTGAAAGTTTAGTAAAACTCATATTAATGTATGATTTTTAACGTTACAAAAATCATAAATAGCATCGAGAAATGGATAGAAAAGTATTTATGTCACTTACAGAAGAATGAAGCAACACCAACTTTCCCATCACATTTTTTGTCAGAAAGCACGATTGTGTAAAACAAAGGAGAAAAATATGCAGTTTATCAAAGTTGTTCTTGTCGCTGTTGTATTTATTGTGAATTTAGCGATCGCTCAGCCTTCTTGGGCGGGTAAAAATTTCACCAAGGGTACTGACTATGCTGAGGTTACTCAGGAGTTGAATGAACTTTTGAGAGTGCAAACTGCTCCAGAGCAAGCAGGCTATACACCTGAAGAATTTCAGAGCCGACTGGCAAAATTACAGTTACAAAAAAATATTATCGAAACAGCCACGAAACGAGCACAATGCCGCAATGAAACTGGAAGAACGTTGGCTGTTTATGCCAATAAACCCAAAAAATTACCAACTCAACTCTACTATTTAGGAGCAGGAAAAATCACGGATGATGATTGGGATTGTGATGGAATCTACTTACCTGCTATGACTCAGGTAGCTCTCAGCCCCAATGCTCAACCACAAGAGTTGACTGAACCTATCGCAGTTAAGTTTGTAGATGGTACACAATCCATTGCTAGATTCAACCCAGCAACTGGTGCCATTGAATTGAATATTGAACCTGCTAAAGTATACAAGGCAGGCGAAAGTGCCTGGTCAATCCCCACATTATCTCAATCATACATTGATACCCAAATTCCCACTCCACAACTGATTGATTAATTTTGTAGAGTAGGTTTGAATTGTCATTCTCTCGTTCCTAGCCTCAACCTAGTGGTTCACCACATAAGTTTTGATAGTCACTCACCTCGTTCCCAGGCTCAGCTTGGGAACGAGAGTGGTTAGTGCGTTCACTTACCCAGTAAAATTAATGCGATAGACCATTAGCAACTGGGAGCATCCCAATTTGGAAAAAACACGTTTGCGATTGAAATCACGACTATACAGGCTAAGTCCACGCAGGTGGACTTTGTTTATGTAGCCCCAGAATTCTATTCTGAGGGCAATTAGCACTCTTTGGGATGCTCCCAGTCCAACTTTTATAAATTTGACCCATAAAAGCTGAATTGAATACTGACAGTGCTATGTACAACAGTTTCGGGAGGTTGAAAAATATTTTCGCAGAATTACGGAATAGTCGCATTTCACCTTGTAGGTACTTACAGACAAATCAAACCGAGGTTAACTGATGGCAGGTCAATGCCTGAAATCTAGCAAAACCTCAAGCTTATGACTTTTAATTTATTAACTTGAAAATCTTTATAAAAATCCAAACCGTACTGCTTAAAAAGTGGTGCGGTTTTATAACCAGAAATTGAAACGATCGCTATTCTTATGATGCGTTTGATGAAATTTTTTCCACTGACCTTATCTGCTTTATTTTCCACTGTACTTTTTAGCTTTGTACTTTATAACTCAAATACTACCACAATTGCTGCTCCTCAAGAAAATAAAGGTCATACAGTAGCTTTTTTAAGTATGAGGCGCAATACGAATCAATTCAATATTTATACGATTGAAACTAACGGTTTAAACCGCCGACAGCTTTCGCGAAATCTAAATGTTAGTCCAACCATGGTTTGGTCAAATAATGGTAAGCATCTAGCTTTTGTTAGCGATGAGACTGATATTTATACAATTAATGCAGATGGATCTGGATTAACTAAAATCTTTGCGGGGTCTTTTTGCAAAGCTTCTAGATATAGAATGAAATGGTTTTTAAATGACAAAAAATTAGCTTTTACAAGAGATTGTGATGGCAGTACCTCCGATACTCCAGGAAACGTATCTCTATATCTCAGCAATACAATTGGTACTGAAAAAACTAAATTGATTAAAGAATGGCAGATAGGAGGTATTCCACCAAAAAAAGAAATTTCGTCTTCTTTATACCTATCACCAAACGGACAAAAAGTAGTCTTTTTCAAAGATAACAGTATATTTCAGATGAGTACGGATGGCTCAGAGTTGACAACGATAACTAGCGCACCAGGAGATGATTACCCTTCCGAACTCATTTGGTCACCTGATGGGACTCAAATTGCCTTCTCATACGGAAAAGAGCGCAATCTACCAATTTATTTACTGAATATAAAAAACAAAACGCTAAAGAATTTATCAAATGCATCTGAGAAACAAGCTTATTCTGGTCTCTTATCATGGTCACCTGATGGAACTCGGCTTGCTTACTATCATGACCAAGGTAGTCAAGAATTTGGGATTCAATTAGATATTTTTGTGCTTGATATTTTTCAAGGAACTGTTAAAAAATTGACTGATAAGCCGGGGGAATATAGTGAATTGCAGTGGTCACCAGATAGCAAGCAGATTGCTTTTACAAGCGGAAATTTTTCTAATAAAAAGCTGTACGCGATCGCAGTTGATGAACTCAAGCTCACCGAGCTAGCTTCACAATTACCGCCATCTAGAATTGAGAGTTTAACTTGGTCTTTAGATAGTCAGCAAATTGCTTTTATCAAAGAAGAAAAAACGAACGAACAATCGGGGAATCAAAGCATTATGTATGCGATCGCTCGAGACGGTTCAAAGTTGAGAAAATTGTCAAATTCTGGAGATTTGTTTCTTTCAAGCCCTACTTGGCGACCATAACTGTGGCTCCACCGATCGCTGCAGACAATCGCGCATATCTTCTAGTAAGTAGATACAACTAAACTTGAGGGAGTTTGTGAATTCAAGGTGCTTTTTGGGGAATCCTAACACCATCAATACCCAATAATTAGCTTCGGGAATTGAAACCCCAAAACACCATGAAACAATTCTTTTCCTGGCAAAACGAGCGCGTCTTCAAACAAGTCGTCAGCTTTTTTTTATTAGTTTTATTAACATCAATGGGAGCTAGTTGTCAAGCACCCTCATCCAACAATCCTGCTCAATCTGGAGCAAAGGCAAAGACGAATTTTACAGAGGCTCAACCTTTAAGAGTGGCTGTCATTCCCTGGCAAAGCCCGGAAGAACAAAAACAAAAATTGCAACCCTTAGCAGACTACCTCCAAAAAACCCTACAGCGCCGGGTCTCCTTCCAAATTTCAAAGGACTACGCAACTGCGGTGGATCTGTTGGTAAACCAGGAGGTAGATATGGCGTATTTAGCTGCAGTAACGTATATTAAGGCACGCGAGCGCAATCCTAACATTGAGCCGCTTGTCATACCAATCGATCAAACCACGGGACGGCCCTGGTACACTAGCATAATTGTTGCTGATACGACCAAAGACATTAAATCCCTGTCGGATTTAAAGGGCAAACGCTTCGCCTTTGTGAGCCCATCCTCTACATCCGGGTTCCTAATGCCCATGAATGCCTTTCAGGAAAAGGGGATCGACCCAACGCGGGACTTCACTAGAATCCGTTATTCTGGCAGTCATGACAAAGCACAAACAGATTTGAAAACAGGTCTAGTGGATGCGATCGCTGAAGACAAAGCCTCTTTCTTAAGAAGTCAGAAAGCAGGCAAACTCTCTACTACCCAATACAAAATTATCTGGGAATCCGATCCCATACCATCGCCACCTATTGTCATCAACACAAAGAAATTTTCCCCAGAAGTCATCATCAAATTGCGACAGGCATTAATTGATGCCCCAGTTGGTGTTGTGGATGTAAGTGGGACAAAATCTGCTGGATATACCCTAGGGAAAGATAGTGACTACGAGCAAGTGCGACAAATTTATCTCCGTTTAAAATCTGTCACAGTAGCCGCGAAATAACAATGAAGATTCTTACCAAGTTTATTGGTTCGACAGCGATTTCTGTAGGGTTGACAATTGTATTAGTGGGAGGCAGTACACTCCTTATTAAACAAACGGAACAATCGGTTGACCGCAGCCAATACCTGACAAATCAAGCCGTTCGCAAAACTCAAGACCTACAGCTTTCCTTAGAAGAGCAAACCTCGGCACTGAAGAACTATCTGTTGCTCAACCGCAGTACAGCAGATATTTTAGTCTACGAACAAGCTGCCTCTCGGTTTTCAATGACTTTGATTCAACTGAAACAACTGATGCCAGAGGCAAAGCAACCCAATGTGGTACTTCGCCGCCACCAGTTTCTGGTACGTCTAGTGGAAGAGCTGAAAAACCAAACCGAGTCTTCCACTCTTCAGGCACAGCAAGATGTTAAAGCTATTAACTCCTTCCAAGATGACATCAAAATGTTTCTTAAAGTACTTGTGGAGGAAGTGCAGCAACAAGATATTGCCACCCGCCAAGCCGCCGAACGATTTCAGCAAACTGCTACCATTGCCACCTACGCCCTGATTGGAATCGTGCTGTTGATTTTCATCGCCCAGTTTGCCTTGACCTTATTGCCCGTGATTCGCTCCATTCAGGAACTCCAACTGGGCGCTGCAAAATTGGGGGTTGGCGAGCTGAATTATCGCTTAAATATTCACACTGGCGATGAAATTGAACAATTAGCGCGGGAATTTAACCAGATGGCAGCGAGATTGTCAGAATTGTATGCTTCCTTGGAACAGAAACGAACGGCTGCCGATAGTGCAAATCAGGCCAAGAGCGAGTTCTTAGCAAATATGAGCCACGAACTCCGCACCCCACTAAATGGCATTCTGGGCTACACCCAAATTCTCAACCGTTCCCACAGTTGGGGAGAAAAAGAACATAAAGGTATTCATATTATTCACCAGTGTGGTTCTCATTTGCTGACGCTGATTAATGACATCCTTGATATATCGAAAATTGAAGCCCGCAAGCTGGAATTGCAACCCCAAGCGATTCATCTACCATCTTTGTTACAGGGCATTGCAGAGATAGTCCGCATTCGGGCAGAGCAAAAAGGGATTGATTTTGTCTATTTGCCTGATGTTAACTTACCAGAAGGAATCAAAGCCGATGATAAACGGTTGCGCCAAGTGTTGATTAACTTATTGGGGAACGCTGTTAAGTTTACCGATCGAGGGAAAGTTACGTTTAAAGTTGAGGTTATTGGTCAAGCAAACTCACAAATAACAATTCGGTTCCAAGTTAGCGATACTGGCATTGGTATGAGTACAGAATCGTTAGCCAAAATTTTTCTTCCTTTTGAACAGGTAGGTGATGGCAAACGTCACGCCGAAGGAACGGGACTTGGACTGGCTATCAGTCACAACATCGTTACTTTGATGAACAGTGAAATTCAAGTGCAGAGTCAGTTGGGAGTTGGTAGCACCTTTTCCTTTGAGGTAAATTTACCTCTAGCCTTGGAATGGCAACAGTCTGTCAGAAATATTACCGGACAGCAATTGGTTGGGTATCAGGGGGGTAAACAAACAATTTTAGTGGTTGATGACAAATGGGAAAATCGTTCGGTAATTGTCAACTTATTGGAACCACTAGGTTTTGTCATTGTGGAAGCGGAAGATGGGCAAGATGCGTTGGCTAAGGTGAATCAGATTATGCCCAATTTAATTATTACCGATCTCTTAATGCCTGTAATGGATGGGTATGAATTTCTCAAAAAGATCAGACAGTCTGAGACATTTAAGGGACTTCCCGTAATTGTTTCTTCCGCATCAGTTTCGACAATCGATCAACAACAAAGCCTTGATGCTGGTGGTGATGATTTTTTGGTGAAACCCGTCCAAGCTGAGGAATTATTTAAACTATTACAAAAACACTTGCAAATTCAGTGGAATTATAAATCCAATGCATTACCACTTGAGCCATCAGTTCATTTGGAAGAGACATCAGCAAGTATTCCGTCTGTAAAACTGGTTGTCCCTGATGCAGAAGTCCTTATACAGCTGCTTCAACTTGTTCAAGATGGACGCTTGAACAAACTAGCGGAAGTGGTTGTTACTTTAGAAAATCAGGAGCAAAGTTATGCCACTTTTGTAAAGCATATTCTGGAACTGACCGGAAAATTCCAGGTAGAGGAACTAGAAGCTTTTATTCAGCAATTTATCCATTAATTAAAGATGTAAAGAGGTGAAAGATGCAAGAGGTACAATTAATTTTGGTGGTTGATGATACTCCGGCGAATTTGGCCGTAACTTCTGAAGTCTTGACTGATGCGGGGTTTGAAGTTGCGATCGCGAAAGATGGTGAACGTGCTATTAAACAAGCCGAACGCAATTTACCCAATCTGATTTTACTGGATATTATGATGCCCGGTATTGATGGTTTTGAGACATGCCGTCGCCTGAAAGCCTCACCCATTACCCAAGAAATTCCCATCATTTTTATGACGGCTCTTTCAGATACCACCGATAAGGTTATGGGATTTAACTTGGGTGGAGTCGATTACATTACAAAGCCATTTCAAGAAGCAGAACTGCTTGCTCGTGTTAAAACTCATTTAAAATTACGCCATCTCACGCAAAATTTAGAACAACAAGTTGCCGAGCGTACAGCTGAACTTAGGGCAACCTTACAACAATTACAACAGTCGCAGTTTCAGTTAATACAATCAGAAAAAATGGCAACCTTGGGACTTTTGATGGCGGGTGTTGCCCACGAAATCAATAATCCTGTTAACTTTATTCATGGTAATTTGGATCATATTGAAGGGTATACTCAAACTCTGATAGAATTTATCCAACTTTATCAAAAGCACTATCCCCATCCCCCAACAGAAATTCAAGAGAAAGCAGAGAATGAAGATCTGGAATTTTTACAAGAAGACTTGCTCAAAATTGTGAGTTCTATCAAAATGGGTAGCGATCGCATCCGAGAAATTGTCAAGACTCTCCGTAATTTCTCTCGCACCGATGAAGTGGAAGTTCAAGCTGTTGATATTCATGAGGGAATTAACAGTACTTTGACGATTTTGCAACACCGTCTCAAAGCTCATTGCGCTCGTCCAAGTATTGAAGTTATTAAAGATTACAGTGCTTTACCCCCAGTAGAATGCTATCCCGGACCTCTAAATCAGGCATTTATGAACATTTTGGTTAATGCGATCGATGCTTTAGAGGATTCATTTTACGGAGGATTCATGAATCTGAAAACACCAAGTATCTCTATCCGCACTTCAGTTATTGATACTCAATGGGTAGAAATCGCTATAGCTGACAATGGACGTGGTATTCCCGAACAGATTAAACAACGTATATTTGACCCATTTTTTACTACCAAACCTGTTAATAAAGGTACTGGAATGGGATTATCTATTAGCTACCAAATTATTACTGATAAACATAACGGCAAGTTGGAGTGTTTTTCTACTCCTGAAGCAGGCGCAGAGTTTGTGATTCAGATTCCCATTCAACAATGTTAGAACTCCAAGAGTTCAGCAACCGCAGATGAATGCTGATGAACGCAGATTGTATCTACCTTATTGGGATGACAATTCGTTAACATCACCCATTTACGAAACCTCGATCAATTCCATACATTTTTTTAAAAGTTCATCTGCCATTGACACAAATTCTACATCAATACACATAAATCCAAAACACTCAACCTCCTCCCTCATGCGTTGATTGTAGAACAGGGTACGGTTTAGAAACTTTTGAATTAGGTACTTTTCATCCTCACCTACATTATAAAAATTACTTTCACGCTTAATTCGGTTTTGGAACAGTTGGTCGCTAGCCGTAAGCCAAATCGCTTTAACACCATTTTTGCCAACTAAATTCGCTACAAATCCCGGCCATAACGCAGAGCCTTCAAGTATAAGGCGTTCTGTTGATAAATCAGACGCATGAGAATGAACAATAGCCTCGACTTGCGGCAATACATTTTTCTCATAATGCGATAATACATCCAAAAAAAGAGCGTCAATAGACAGCGTTCGATAATGTTTTGCTACGTACTCTGAAATAGCCTTTCCATTTGCACCTACCCAAGGACGTCCGGGATGTCGAGCGAGGTTGTCCGTAGAACGATAACTCCAACCAAGCTTCGCCGCCAAAGATTGGCTGAGGGTCGATTTGCCTGTGTGAGAGGAGCCACCAATTAGAATCACTCGTGTTTCATTAATTAATGTATTCATAAACCTATTTTTAATGGGAGCATCTTTAAGAGTACCGATTGCCCTCAGAATAGAATTCTAGGGCTATACAAACAAAGTCCGCCTACGCGGACTTAATTTAAGAAGCGTGGTTAATGCATTTGTAATGAATAAATTCATAATTTGTAATTATGAATTATTCGGTCAGTCTCTTCCGTTGATGCTGCTTAAACCAATCAAATAGTACTGGATTGTTGTAGGTCTGCGTCCACGAGTCGTGGTCGGCTTCTGGATAGACTGTGAACTTCACATTACCACCGCAAGCTTTCAGTGCCTCAACCATCTCTTGCGAGGCACTGATGGGAACAATGAAATCGCGTGCGCCATGAAATGCCCATACTGGAATGTCTTTGAGATTGCAGGCTTCCGTTGGGTTTCCACCCCCACAAATTGGCGCTATAGCAGCAAATCGATATGGTTGGGCAGCAGCCCAACGCCACGTTCCATAACCTCCCATGCTGATGCCTGTTAGGTAAACCCGATCTGGATCGACGTGATAGGAATTTAAGACTTCATCTAAAAGAATACTCAAATGCGGCACCGACCAATACTGACCTTGGGGACATTGGGGAGAAACAACCATAAAGGGAAAGTCTGGTTGCTCCTCTACAATTCTAGGAACACCATGCCTTGTGACATCTTCTAAGTTAGACCCTCTTTCACCTGAACCATGCAAGAACAGGATTGCCGACCATTTATCTTGTGTTTCATAACGTTCCGGCAGGAACAGCAAGTAATTGTAGCTGCTTGTTCCAGTGATTTGTTGTTGTCGAGTTTGCATGAGTGAGAGTTTGCCTTTACCAATGCAGGCTCCATTGTAGTGCATCGCCATCAATTAAAATCAGGTAATTTGTTTTATGCTTGTGGCATAGTAAACTCGAACAACTTATTAGAGTGAATGTTTACTCTGCGCGATTACCAACAAGAATTGGTATCAAAAGCCCTAAGTGCTTGGTCAAATGGGATGAGAAAAATCTTGCTGCAACTGAGTACGGGTGGCGGTAAGACAATTATCTTTGCTGCTATTGCAACTGAATTTAGTTGTAGGGGTGAAGGTGTACTGGTTGTGGCTCATAGGGAAGAGTTGATTCTCCAAGCAGCAGAAAAATTAGCAGCATTATGTGGAGTGCAACCAGGAATCCTCAAAGCAGGATACAAACCAACTGATTCTTTAATTCAAGTAGCCAGCATCCAGACTCTTTATCGCCGCAAAACTTACCCAAAAGCGGAGTTAGTGATTGTTGACGAAGCTCACCATTGTTCGGCTCTGAGTTACCGTAAATTGTTAGATGCTTATCCTCATGCACTCATTTTGGGAGTGACGGCTACACCAAGACGAGAAGATGGTTATGGATTGCGAGATATATTCGAGTACTTGATTTGTTCTATTACAACTAAGGAATTGATCGCTCTTGGGTATTTGACAGATTATAAGTTAATAGCTGGTTTTAAGTATTCCAAACACAAACTTCCTTCTAAACGTGATTTTACTAAAAAAGAATTAGAGGAAGTCGCTTCTGATTACAAACCTTCTGAGGTGTTAAAGCAGTGGCAGAATTTTTGTGCTGGTAAGAAAACAATTATTTTTGCAGTCAATGTCAAGCACTCGCAAGCGATCGCAGCAATGTTTTGCTCCAACAGTATCGCTTGCGAACATCTTGATGGAGATACACCTTCTGATGAGCGGAAAGCAATTTTAGATAGATTTAGGAGTGGTGAAACGCTTGCAATTAGCAATTGTGCCATTTTGACAGAAGGGTTTGATTGTCCCGATTCTGAGGCAATTGTGATTGCTCGTCCTACGACTAGCGTTACGTTATGGTTGCAGATGATTGGCAGAATACTGCGTCCGGCACCAGGAAAAGAGTTTGCTACCATCTTAGACATGACCGACAATTGGTACAGGCTTGGTCGTCCCTGCGACCATCGAGAATGGAGTCTTGACCCGGTATCCTGCGATCCAGAAACCTTAGGATCGCGGTGCTGTCCGCACTGTCACCACGTCTTCAAACCAATGCCCGGTCTGATTCGTACTCTTGAATATTTTCACTCTGTCCCATCTGAGTTTGTGACCGTATATGAAGCGGATTGTCCCAACTGCGAAGAATATTTTCGTTGGACATTATCAGAATCAAATGGAATAGAAAATGGTGGAGTGCCAACCGTGATTAACACCTTTGATATTGAGTTTAAAGAGGTGCCACCTGAAATTCGACCGAGTTTGCTGCGCCCAATATTGGATGCTAAAAAGCGCAAATTTAGGACAGAAGAAAAGAAATTGGTTTTTTATAATGATACTATTAAAAATTGGTTTTTAAATTGTCAAGAACTCACATTATTAGAACTAAACTACGCTATTGAACTACTGAATTGTCAAGAATGGGCATTTGAGTACAGTATAGAATGTTTGGTCGCTCGAGTTCGCAAGGCTAAAGAATGGGACGATGTAACAAAAATTATGTCACGTCGTCCGGACAGTGTGAAAAAAGTGATTTGGTCTCAATTGTCTCGTCTCGAAAAAGACAAGCTCAACCAAATGAAAGTGGAGCATGAGAAAGAACTGGAGCAATGGTTAAGCGAAGAAAACCTTATAACAATAGCAAGTTATCTTGAAGCTTGTGAAGATATGGAAATGATTTCTTCTTTATGGCAAATCTATAACAAAGAAGCGATTAGAGTGGCGAGTCAGCGGCTCTCTACTGATAAGCTCGATCGAATCAATCAATGGATTTCTCAGCTAGAAAGAACCAGTTAACCCAATACTCCCGCAATTCCGAGGAGCTTGAAACCAGAGCAAGGGGGAGAAATTTCTGCCATCGCAATGACTGCCTATGCTGCCGAGATCGATTATCAACAGGCTATAGCAGTCGGATTTCAATTGCATATTCCCAAATCTGTAGAGCCAGAGGAGTTAGTGAGGGCAATCCAGTCCTTAAATGGTAAATGACAACGGTGTCATTACTCAAAGATTTTGCCATCTGGCATAATTGCCCCAGTCAGGTTAGCTCCTATCAGTTTTACAAGAATTCTATCGCCAGAACTCATGCGTGCTCCTGTTAAATTAGCTCCTCGCAAATCAGCACCACTTAAATCGGCTCCTATCAAATTAGCGCCGCATAAATTCGCTTCTCTTAAGTCAGATAACAATAAATTTGCCCTAAACAAATTTGTGTCAGATAAATTTGCACCTCTGAGATTGACTTTATGCATAAAACTATCACTGAGATCGGCACCGCTCAAGTTGGCGTAGCTCAGATTTCTACCGGATAAATCTTTGCCTTTCATGTTAGAGTTGCTGAAATCCTTCCCACTTAAGTCGTTGCTAGGCTTTGGAGTTGGAGATTGATAAGTTTTTTGAGGGGGTTTTGTCGGCGTGTAAGACGTATATGCCGCTCTGCTATGTGACATTTGATACTGAGATTTGAAAGAGCGCAATTTGTCCCGAGCTTCGTTGATGTCTTTCAGCTTTTTTTGCGCTTTCTCTTGCAAGCGGACGTTTTCTTTTGGCAGGCGATCGGGATGCCATACAAAAGCCAAATCTTTGTACGCTTGATTGACTTCCTCAAGTGTTGCTCCAGGCTCTAATTCCAACAATCTATAGTACCGCTCCAGCTCGCTCATAAGACTTTATGGGGGAAATTAATTTCATTATGAGTGATACAGACAAATTTCGACTGCATCATTATGTATAATCTTTCTTTAACAGTGACCAGTGACCAGTGACCATTGCTGGAACTTAAGGTTATAGCCCGTTCTTGCGTTTTGTTTGGAGTTGCTTTTATTTCCGCTTACTTCATCCTTCATCCCTCATTCTTTATCCTTCATAATAATCAAGAATCCAACAGATTTTTTTTTAGCTCATAAACCTTACAAGAATGTAAATACTTGATACAAGTATTTAACGCTCGTGTTATCAATTGTAAATAAGTAATACAAAGTGTATTCCTTATTTCTGGATGAAAACAATTGAACTGTGAGCATCTACTATCAAAAGATATATTTTCTGAATTAAATCAATCTTTATGTTACCCTCTGCCTAGAAATCGCTGCTGTAATGCTCGTACATAAGCTCGCATCGGAATTTGATAAACCTCAATCAGCAGCCAAACAATAATGGCTAAATGAAAAGAAAAGGTTAATATTGTCCAAATATATGGCACCCACGATAAAGGAACTTCTGTATTGGGTGGAAAATTATACGCTACTATACCAATTAAAGCAGTGGGAAGAAGTATAAAACCAACTGCAGCTAGCACGTAACCCCAACCAAATTCGACTCCTTCTATTTGGGCTTCTGTCCAATTGAAGCCGTTCCAATACCAAATAAGAGGAGGTTGTCTCGAAGGCATTTTGAGTTGTTGTTGTTCTACATTAGCAACAAAAATTTGCTGACAAAAGTCACAAGACATAGCCTCCATCAGTGGCATATGACTAATTTTACCCACACGGCACACAGGGCAAGGGTAGACTCCCTGATAATTAAAAGATGTGGAAAGAATTTTGGAACCGGGCATAAGCAATTCAAAAAGATTCAACACTAAGAAACGTACTCCTGACAAGTATCCTACCTTCTGCTTAACTGCAATAAAATGCGTAACAGCTTGGTTACCCTTTATATGGGGTAAGAAGTTCGTGAGGTGAAGTCAAAAAATACAGCCCCTTTGGTCTGCGCCAAGCGCACGCACTTGCGATTCGCCATTCTTCAGGCATAGGACACCTGCCTACAAGTTTCATAACGTTGTGGGGGGGTTGACGCAACTCTCTGCCTCTGTTAAGGTCATGTATATAAGTCTAATCTATCTTTTTCCACAAAGCATTAATCAAATGTTAAGCACTAATTCCTATTTTTATTTTTGGTTTGGGGTGGTTCACCGGGAGTGAATTTAGTTTCCACATGGAAATCACCCGGTGAACCGCAGAGCGCACTCTGCGGTTTTTGTTTTTTGAGGAGAAATAGAAAGGATAAAGGATGAATGATGAAGGATAAAGTTAGAAAAAATCGCTATTTTACCACAAGCTTTTATTTTTGGCCCAGAATAAGTTCCGGGTAATAGCGTTATGCAAATGCATCGTTAAAGCCCGGAACTCAGATTCTGGGCTTTTTTGTTGTCAACCACTTATTTTCGCGATACGGGCGCAAAGCATTGCACTCGTACCAACTACCAACCACTAACTACTCACCACTAACCATTCTGCTCATGAATAACGCCAAACTTGTCACCAAATCTCACTCTCATCACCAAACAATCGTCCGCCTCTCCCCAACAGTTGCTTTTGGCGGAAAGGAACTGGTTATTATTGGCGGTCCTTGTGCTGTTGAAAGCCAAGAACAAATGGAAACTGTAGCTCAAAAGTTGTCTCTCGCACCAGTTCAAGCCTTACGTGGGGGTGTTTATAAACCCCGTACCTCTCCCTACGCTTTCCAAGGTATGGGAGAAGAAGGACTGCAAATTTTGGCAGAAGTGCGATCGCGTTACAGTGTTCCAGTTGTGACAGAAGTCATGTCCATTTCCCAAATAGAAGTTGTAGCGGCTCGTGCTGATATGCTTCAGATTGGTAGCCGCAATATGCAAAACTTTGATTTACTTAAAGCACTGGGACAAGCCGGTAAGCCGATACTCCTAAAACGAGGTTTGGCAGCAACTATAGAAGAATTCGTGATGGCAGCTGAATATATAGTCAGCCACGGCAATCCGAATGTTGTGTTGTGCGAACGAGGTATCCGCAGCTTTGACAATTACACCCGAAACGTACTCGATTTAGCTGCGGTCGCAGCACTCAAACAAATAACTCACTTACCCGTGATTGTCGATCCTTCTCATGCTGTGGGTAAGCGAGAACTCGTTGCACCTGTGGCAAAAGCAGCCGTTGCTTGTGGGGCAGATGGGTTAATTATAGAGTGCCATCCAGAACCAGAACAATCTGTATCTGATGCACGTCAGGCGTTGTCTTTGGAAGATATGGTGAATTTGGTTGATAGCTTAAAGCCCGTGGCTGCATCTGTCGGGCGGAGTATATCAGAAACAATGGGGGTAGGTTCACAACCTACCCCTATTTGTTATGCAGCATGACTGTCTTGAAGGATAAAGGATAAATTGAAGAAGGCGGAGCCAGCATTCCCTTCTGCCTCCTGCCTCCTGCCCTCTGCCTTTCTTGATAAAATCTTTATCTTTTATCCTTCATTTGACTTAAGCTACGGCTAGCAACATCAGCACTCAATCCCCAAAGTATTAACCCTAGAAAATCAGTAAAAGGTCTGGCTCCAAAAGTTTTACCATTTTCTATGTAGAGAGAATTTAGTCCCACAGCAGTTAGAGTCAGTAACAGAGTTAAGGACAGCAAAGGTTTGATAAACCATAGTGTTGCTTCAGCACGAACTTGTTCTGATAAGCCAGAAAGCATTACTAAAAACTTTTGCAAACGCTCGGCTAGGGTAGGTTTGTAGAATGGAACAGATTCTGTTTTGATAATACGGTCGGTGGCAGCCTCTGCATTGTTTATAGACCTAGTCATTTCTAAATCAACGGCCGCTCTAGTCTCTATACCCTCAAAAATTGTTTTTAAATTTTCTAATAATTCCTTGGCTGCAGCGTCATCTTGTACCGCAAGAAAAAAGCGGATTCTTTCTATTTGCGATCGCACCAATTGTTCTGTTTTTAAATCAATTTTTTCTTCCCCTATTTTTTGCTCCATAAGTTGTAAGTTTAGTAAAACTTCCAAACGATTTCTGATAGCTTCAATGTGAGACATTGCCATATCAATTTTGTCTCGAAAAACTAATTTTCGGACTTCATCAGACATATTAGCTAATATCTTTTTATCATCTTTATTTTCTAAATCGGCATCTGCGATATCTAAATCAAGACGATTCACTTCTTGCAAAGCCTCTGCTTGAGCACCACCCGACTTTTCTACGTACTGCATGAGCCTGCCAAGAATCACTCCTAATAACAGTACAAGGAGAGGAACAAGTGGACCACTTCTGACATTTAAATCTAGTGGTAATGTTAAGCGGCTACCAGTATCAAAATTGAGATAGACAGCACCGACGTAATGGTCGGGAGGCATTGCAGAGCGTTTTAATATAAGATTGATACCAACTATTTGATTGGCAGGTAAAATCTGAGATTTAGGCGAGATGAATGTAGCAGATGTATTGAGTTGATAGCCCGTAATTTCACCTTGACCGATAACTGCAGGATTGAGAACACTGACATCTCTTGGAGTTCGGTTATCAAATTGCAACTCTCTACTATCAATATATGCACTAGTCGGCAGAAAAACACCTGCCAAAGCACAATCCAACCACCCGCTACAATTAACTAAATTTAGTTGAATTTGCTTAGTCCCTTCTAAGGGAAGTAATGTTAACTGTTTGTTATCAGAAGTGGTGAGTGGAGGTGTTTGAGCTAAAGCTGAGTTCTGAAGTAGCACTAGAGGTAGTAGAACTGTAAGTAACCATTGTTTCATTGCATTCTTGAGAGAATATTTTCACGTTCATTGCAATTGGCGATCGTGCGATCCCCAAGTCCTTCCTTAATACTAAGAATTTCTTTCTTATGGTCAAGATTGACAAAAGTGTATACCGCTAACATAGCCACTTTTTCAACAAATTCCTACCTTACAAGTTGTAAATTGCGTGAATTAAATCTTTTGTAAACATTGACAAGCCGTTAAGCATCGAACACGGAGTTATACTTCAAGAGTCATCAACTGAGTCCCCCATCTATGATGTTGCCAGACGTTGAGCACAACAAGCGTGTATTAATCCTAACAGCAGGTTCACGAGGGGATGTTCAGCCGTACATTGCATTGGGTTGCGGTTTGCAACAAGCAGGTTTTGAAGTCATGCTGGCGACAGATGAAAGTTTTGCTTCATTGGCGATCTCACACAAGTTAAACTTTGCTCCCATTCATGCAGATTTTGTCAACCTCATTCAAACAGATGAAGGTAAGTCAGCGATCGCAGGTAAGAAATCCGCTAGTTTGATGCGGAAAGTGATGCCGATGCTGCGCCAGATGATAGACGATGCGTGGGATAGTGCTCAACAATACCAACCAAATGCAGTGATTTACCATCCAAAAGCACTAGCAGGGTATCATATTGCAGAGAAACTTGGAATACCGGGATTTCTGGCATTTTCACTTCCAGGGTATTCTCCAACACGAGCATTCGCCAACCCCATGCTTGGGGGTGGCAATTATGGTGGATTTTTCAATCAACTGAGTTATACCCTGTTTCTCAAGTTCGTTGTTTTGTCCTATCGCCGCACGATCGATACATGGCGTCAAGAAAAACTTGGTTTGCCACCGTTCACAGATGAGTTAACTTTACACGGTCAACCTGTACCCAAGTTGTATGGCTACAGCGGGTATGTTGTCCCAGTACCTGCTGATTGGGATAACACATCTTTCGTAACAGGCTATTGGTTTCTAGAGACTCCATCTAATTGGCAACCATCAGCTGATTTACTGACATTTTTAGAACGTGGTTCTGCTCCTATCTATGTTGGCTTTGGGAGTATGGTGTCACAAGATTCAGCTAAAACAACTCGGCTAGTGATAGACGCAGTACAGAAGTCCGGTCAGCGTGCTATTTTAGCAACTGGAATTGGTGGTTTGTCGCCATCAGAAGTTCCCGATAGTATTCACATCCTTGAGTCTGCGCCTCACGATTGGCTATTTCCTCATTGTCTTGCGGTTGTTCATCATGGGGGGGCGGGTACCACTGGTGCGGGGTTATGGGCGGGAAAACCAACCGTCATTTGTCCCTTCTTTGGGGATCAACCATTTTGGGGAAAGCGCGTTTTTGAGCTAGGCGTTGGTCCCCGTCCGATTCCTCAGAAGAAATTGACGGTAGACAAATTAGCGCAGGCGATCGAAGTCGTTACTAGTGACGAAAATATGCGCCAACAAGCTCGAGAGTTGGGCAAGAAAATTCAAGCTGAGAATGGTGTTATGCAAGCTGTTGCGATTATTAGAGAGCAATTGGCGATTAGAGGTAGTTATTCTGTTGACTAGCGAAAATGCAAATTACCAAGCGTTTTTAATGCTAAAAATAATGAGCTAATATGTAAGGCTTGCAATACTATCCCACTTTCAATTACTTCTATAGTTCTTTCTAAAGGTAACAGCGATATATCAATCTGTTCCGTGTCATCCAGATTTAACTCGCTTACCTTTTCTACATTTGTAGCTAAAAAACAATGGGTAAGATTATTATGAGTTGCTGGATTTGGTGACAAAATGCCAGTTTCAACAAAATTATCGCTAGTGTAACCTGTTTCTTCTAATAGCTCGCGTTTTGCTGCTGCCAATGGTGAAATATCTTCTGCTTCTACAGCACCACAAGGTAATTCTAAAACTGTTTTTTGTAGACCGTGGCGGTATTGTTTTACTAAAATAATTTCTTGATTTTTTGTTAACGCTACAATATTTACCCATGTTGGATATTCCAAAACATAATAAGGCTCAACTATTTTGCCATTAGGCATTTGGCAAGTATCGGCTCGTAGTGATATCCATTTATCTTTAACAATATATTTAAAGTTTAATAAATTCCAATTGAATGAATCCACTTGATTGAATCCTCTATTTTTTAATGAAAATGCAATCATCTACTATCACATCGGTATTACAGTAATCCAAAAGACTTGCCGTATATTAAGATATAACTCCCCCAGCTATTACTGTGTTGTATTAAAAGGGGTTTCCCCGTTCAATCCACATTGTGTAATCTAAATGTTGAAGTCTGTTTTTAGTTTAGTCAAATGAAAACAATAATTAATACTTTAGATATTATCAAAGAAATTGAGTTTCTCTGTGTTTACTGATTTCTCAATAATGCTTTTTATAGGCTGGACATTGCTCACCGTATGTTGGTGGGCAGTGCCCACCCAACACTAGATAATAGATTTTGGTAAAGTTGAGCTTAAATCAAAGCTTTCTCAATTCAAAATCTATTATTTAAAATTCTGTCATTAAGTTCCAGAAGTCCAAGAGTTGATGTACTCAATTTGGTCTGCGGTTAGGCTGTCAATCTGAATGCCCATTGCTTGCAGTTTCAAACGAGCAATTTCTTGGTCTGCTTCAGTTGGTACGGAGTGAATACCGGGTTCTAAACTACCTTTATTCTTCACTAAGTACTCGCAAGCTAGAGCTTGGTTTGCAAAGCTCATATCCATCACCGCACTGGGGTGACCTTCTGCAGCAGCCAAGTTAATCAAGCGTCCTTCTCCCAAAACAACGATTGATTTACCGTTGTTAAGAAGATATTCTTGGGTGAAGGGGCGTACTGTCTTCACGTCTTTTGCTTTAGCACCTAAGGCGACAAGATCGAGTTCGATGTCAAAGTGACCGGAGTTACAAATAATCGCACCGTCTTTCATAACATCGAAATGCTCGCCACGAATGACGTGCTTGTTACCTGTCACGGTGACAAACAAATCGCCCAGGGGTGCGGCTTCTGCAATTGGCATCACTCGGAAACCATCCATTACAGCTTCGATCGCTTTGATGGGGTCAATTTCTGTCACGATCACGTTAGCGCCAAGCCCTCTTGCGCGTAACGCTGTTCCTTTACCGCACCAACCATAGCCGACAACAACAATGGTTTTACCTGCTAACAAGATATTTGTTGCCCGGATGATACCATCAAGGGTGGATTGCCCCGTACCGTAGCGGTTGTCAAATAAGTGCTTTGTGTCGGCGTCGTTAACGTTAACTGCGGGGAAGGAGAGTACGCCATCTCTAAACATGGCGCGGAGTCTGACAATTCCTGTTGTTGTTTCTTCAGTGGTACCGATAATGTCAGCAAGTTGGTGCTGGCGTTGTTGTACCAAGGTAGCGACGACATCACAACCGTCATCGATAATGATGTTGGGGCGATGATCTAGAGCAATTTGTACGTGGCGGTTGTAGGTTTCTGCATCTTCACCTTTGATGGCAAAGACAGGGATTTCATAATCGGCTACCAGACAAGCCGCTACGTCATCTTGAGTTGAAAGGGGATTGCTAGCAATCAGTACAGCGTCCGCACCACCAGCTTTGAGTGCAATTGCTAAGTTAGCTGTTTCTGTGGTGACATGACAGCAAGCTACCAGGCGAATTCCGTCGAAAGGTTTTTCTTGGGCAAAGCGATCGCGAATCTGCCGTAAAACGGGCATTTCTCGTCCAGCCCATTCAATGCGCTGTCTTCCCAAGGAAGCTAGGGCGAGGTCTTTAACCTCGTGCTTTAATCGGGGAGAAGTTGCAGTCATTAAATAGTCCTCAATTTGAGTAAAAAGATGCGTAACCATTTACGCACTCTACTAGAGTATTCCAAATTTTTAAAAATGCAAAAGGGGATGAGGGGGATGAGGGGGAATGAGTAAGGCGCTCAATGTCCAATCTTCATGTTGGCGATCGTTAAATATTTGTTACAAATGAGGAGAGGCAAGTAAAATTACTCAGATTGGGTTTAGGGCTAACCTCTAAACATGACTCGACAGTCTATTCTGCACGAGGAGGTGTATACAGTGCGCTTTAAATTTTTGGCAGTCGCTCTTTTTTCCGCAGTTATAACGATTGGGGCGATGCCTCCAGCGTCAGCGCAAATACCCTTTTTGCCTGTTTGGCAAACTCCTACGACTCAAACAACTGAATCAGATACGAGAGTTGTTTCGCGTTGGGTTTCATTGGATGGTCGCTCTTTGTTCCAGGTAGCGGCACCAAGGGCAAATATTTCAGAAAGATTAGAACAAATCAACCAAAATCTGGAAACAATCAGTCAAACTTATTTCCAATCACCCAGAGATGACCTCAAAGTAGAGGTGACATCAGAAAACCAAATCCCCGTTATCCGCGTTAACGGCAGATACTTGATGACCATTACCCAGCAGGATGCTAACCTGCGGCAAGTAGAACCGAAAGAGGCAGCAACTAGGATCTCTCAATTATTAGAAGAACATTTGAGGGAAGGAAAACAGGAACGACACCCAAAAAGTTTAATTCGTCAAAGTGGAATTGCTACTGGTGCGGGTTTAACCGTGCTTGTTATTAGTTTGGGATTAAACCAATGGCAGAAACGATCTAGCAAGCGATTGGCACAACAGCTTGCTCCCACTCCTTCCATTGATAAACCTATTACCACCCAACTCAAACAGCAGCAAAATCGAGATATGCATGAAGTCAGGAGACGCTTGTTTCAACTGGCTCAAGCAGTGCTGTGGGGAGGTGGAATTTATTTTATCCTGGGTCTGTTTCCCATCACGCGAGTACTGCAACTTGAAATTCTGACAGCCCTACAAATCCCTTTAAGATTGGGTATTGTAGGATTGGTCACTTATGTCGCTACTCGCTTTAGCTACGCTCTCATCGATCGCTTTACTTCAGCACTCGTCAACAGCCGCGTTTTGCTGACTCCTGAAACTTCCGAACGCTTGCAGTTAAGAATTTCCACTATCTCTGGCGTAACTAAAGGTGTTGTGACGATCGTTTGGATAGTTGCGGGAATCTTAGCAGCACTTACTTCATTAGGTATAAATATTCTGCCCTTACTAGCCGGTGCTGGTTTAGTGGGTGTGGCAATTTCCCTTGCCTCGCAGAACCTAATTAAAGACGCAATTAACGGCTTTCTCATCATTGTAGAAGACCAATACGCAGTTGGCGACGTTATAGATGTGGGTAATGTGGGAGGTTTGGTAGAAAGTCTCAATCTCCGCATGACTCAATTGCGAGACGCCGAGGGACGGCTGATCTCAATTCCTAACAGTGAAATTAAAATAGTCGCCAATCGTTCAAGTCGTTGGTCGAGGGCCGATCTCACTATCCCGGTAGCTTATGATGCCAATATAGATGGAGCCTTGGAATTGATTGGCAAAGTTGCCTTGGAAATGGACGAAGATCCTAAATGGCAGTATCAAATTGTCGAAACCCCTCAGGTTTTGGGAGTCGATAATTTTGGCGACAGGGGTTTGATTATCCGGGTATGGATTAAAACACAACCCCTCAAGCAGTGGGATGTCGCACGGGAATATCGCCGCCGTCTGAAAATTGCCTTTGACCAAGCCGGAATTTCTATTCCCGTACCTCAGCAAGCTATTTGGATCAACGAAGGACAATTGGCGAAATCTTCCCTTGATGGCAGAGGTGATTGAGCAACGGTTAGTTGTTAGTTTTTAGTTGGGTGGGCAATGTCCACCCAATTTGAACGTGTTTCTGGCAGTTTGGGAGCAGACATTTTTAGTACTTATGTACTATAATAGATATAGCGTCCTAAAGCAAAGTCAAACGCAAAACGGGTGCAGAACAGTTATAGGGAGAAGGGTTCAACGATTTGTCCTATGATTAAGCATTATATTCTCAGCCTCAATCCAACTGCCAAGCACGAATGGGATCGCTGTATCTTACGCGACCCGTTGACAGCAAAACGCCCAGATATCGCAAAATTAGTCGCTGAGGTCGTTGGTTCGGATACGGGGAGTTATCTGGTGAGTGTCAATATTGAAGTTCAAGTATTGGAACAAGCTGTAGTTCCTCAAACCGAACAACTTACGCTAAATATTTTGGAGGTGAATGACAAGCCTCAAGTACGAGAAGCCGCGTAGAAAAATACGCAATTTTTAATTCGCAATTACCGCCAGCATTGGGAATTGCGAACTACTTACAATTTTAATAGGGATAACTATATTTAATTTATGATGCAACTGAATCATTATCCAGCTGCGATCGCTCAAGCTGTTCAAAGAGTTAATGAAATTGACTCTCAGTTGATGGCGGTACAGCACCAGATAAACCGATTTGAAGGTAATGCAGATCGCAACGCTGCCTTTGATATCGATTTAAAGAACGATACTCAACGCAAAGCACGTCGTTTTGAATTGTTACTTGTTAATCAAGAATATCAAAAAGCGGTAGATACTTTCATGCGTTTGACGTCTGATAAAGCAAATGCCGTAGCTCATGTAGAATATTTACGCAATCAATTTAGTGTAGCAAAATTGGAGACAAGACTGGCGATCGCGCAACAACTTACAGATTTTGAAGCTCGTGAATTAGTTGGATTGTAGGGGCTAATAGCTAATGGCTAATGGCTAATAGCTAATGGCTAATGGCTAATGGTAGTGTTAAGAAGTTGAGCAATTTGGTGATTGATAACTGTGACATTAAAACGCTGACTTGCAGTGTCTCTGGCATTGTTAGCGATAGTCACGGTTTTCTCTTTCTCTTGAAAACAATTCGTAATGACTCTTGCTAGTTCTTGAGTATCTCCTGGCGTTACTAAAAAACCATTGATACCGTGTTCTACTAACTCAATCGCACCTCCAGCTTTTGCTGCAATGACCGGTTTTCCACAAAGCATAGCTTCTACAATAACTCTCCCAAAAGGTTCTGCAGCAGTTGAGGTGTGAGCAACAACATTGCAAGCTGTCATTAATAGGGGAATTTCCGAACGAAATCCTAAAAATTTTACTCTGTTCTCCAGTCCTAGTGTTTTCACTTTTTGGTGCAAATTCTGGACGTATTCTTGTTCGCCAAACAAAGCATCACCCACTAAAATAACTGTCACTTGTTGGGGACATTTTGCCAGTGCTTCTATTAATATATGCTGTCCTTTCCAAGGTGCAAGACGGCTAAAATGTCCGACAATAAATTGACCATCAAGTTCTAGTTCTTGTTTGAGTTGCTGAATCTCGGATTCTTGAACTTTAAAGCTTGCTGGGTCAAAACCATTGTAGACAACTTTTGTTATTTTTGCATTTCCCCCTGCTTCTATAAAAGCAGCTTTACTTGCTTCAGAATTGGCAATGACTAATGAAGCAAAACGATTGGCTAGAGTAACGGCAATGCGACGGTTTATTTGACTAAAATGCTCTGGTGAAAGAATATCATGTAAGTGATAGACAAGGGGGCGTTGGCTGAAAAAACTGGCTAATGCACCAACCACTAATGCTTTTTGCGTGTTGGCGTAGATGACATCAAATTGCCTTGCTCTCTGTACAACTTTAGTAATTAAGGGTATGAGTTGGCTCAAGCTACCCAATCCTTGTACCAAGCTACTTTCTTTACGGACTTGTATTTGTTGGGTTGTCAGAACTTCGACGGGAATTTGATTTTTTTCTAGTAAATTTCTAAAAGAACCATCAGCAAATAACCCTACCAAAGATTTATCTTTATAGGGTTTAGCAATGTCTATCAAGCATAGTTCTGCTCCGCCCGGTTTGCCACTTTGGTCGAGGAAGAGAATTTTCATATTAAGTGTAGAATATTTGAATAAATTTGATTGTAGGGTTTTTGATAGCTGCTATAGCAATCCTAAATCATTTGTCAAAAAATTGGATTGCTAATAGCTAATAGCTATTAGCTAATGGTCAAAAAGTTATTAGCCCCTCACCTCGTTCCCAGGTTCTGCCTCTGCTCGATACTGCTACGCAAGGCGGAGGCTCCATTCCCAGGTAGGGGCTGGGAACGATAAGAAGTAAGGATCTAAGGGGATCTAGCTCATCAAGCAAGCAACACACTGCGGACATCTAGGGCTATTTTATGCCAGTCGAAATTGGCAACGGCATACTGGCGACAAGCTTCTCGTGAAGGCGCTTGCACTTTTCCTAAAAGGGCGTGTTCTAATTTTTCTGCAATAGCTGAAGTTTCTGGAGAACTTGTAATTAAGTCTGGTGAAAATGGTTCTATAATTTCGGGCATTCCTCCAATAGGGGTCACAACTACTGGTGTTCCACAAGCTAAAGACTCTACAACGGCTAGTCCAAAACCTTCAAAAGACTGACTTGGCATTACGCTGAAATCGGCAGCTTGGTATGCTACTGGTAAGTCTGGATCGGGTAAGTAACCAAGAAATCGGACGCGATCGTGAAGACCTAATTCATCAGCTTGTCGTTGTAGGGTCTCTTGAAGCGGACCGCGACCTGCTATTGCCAACCAAACATCTGGAATTCTTGGCTGAATTTCTGCTAGAGCTAGTAATAATTTATCCAGTCCTACTCGATTTACCAGGCGGCGAGATGTGAATAGAATTGGACGATCTACAGGCCACCCCAATTTATTACGAGCCTCTTGTTTTGATAGATTTGGTTGGAAACGCGCAACATCAACCCCACCGGGAATGATGTGAATTTTATGCCATGGAATTTTATACTGTTGGTGTAAAATATTGCCAAATGCTTTACTGAGAACAATAAAGCGATCGCAGTGATTGTAGGTTCTTTGTTCTACAAAATACGCTTTTAGAAAAACACTTAGATTTTGCTCGGTGACTTCTTCTTTACTTTCGTATGCCCAAGGACCGTGAAAGTTAAAGGTAATCGGTACTTCTTTTGGCAGGAGATCCAGAATTGGAACGCTGTATAGCGCGAAATGTAAATTAATGGCGTCTGGTTTAGCACATCTTGTTTTCTTAAATGTATTGCGAATCGACAAAAATCGCTTCCAGATTGGCATTTCTGGAGATGCCAAGTTAGTCAATTTTACTGGCGAATTTGGTTCGTTTTCTGGTAGACCAACTCCGCATAATTCAACTTGGTCTTGATTTGCTGCTAGCTCATGAGTGAGGTCGTAGATATATCGTTCGAGTCCGCCTGGTGTTTTGGGAAACCAGCCTACTCCTACACAGAGAATAGACGCAGATGTTGAAGCAGCATTTCTTTTGTTACCTTCCACTTACCTTTCTCCAAGTACTGGTTGTGCGAGTGTCTACTTATCTTTATTTTTTCGCCTTTGTCTGGAATTCAGCATACTTCGTTGATGCTGACAGTAAATTTATTCTTCATTTCCGTACAGAATCAGAAAATTTTATGTCATTCTGCCGGGAGATTTTACTGCTTATCATCTATCTTCAGGATAGTTTAATTTTATTTGATAAAATGTGCAAATTAGCTTTGACTGAGTTGTTCTTGTTTATACAAAAATATTTTGAATCAATTGCATAAAGTTTGTAAATCTTACAATACAAATTTTAATGGCTGTTAATTTATAGCAATCCTATTTAAGATCTGAACAAGAGGGACAAGGGAGACAAGGAAGAGGTGTTTGTAACTCAGTTAGGACTGCTATATAACATAAGCCATCTTTGAATTAATTTTTTTATCTAGTTGGGCAAAAAATAGTTTGAGTATTATTTAATACTTCCCCGTAATTGTCCAATAGATTAAATAAAATCATTGAATTTTTACATCCCATAAAATTATTTGAGTATTTAAAATGACCTAATAAATAATAATGTAGGATAAACTTCAGGCAATGAATTAAAATCTATTTAAAAAATATGTTTTTTTGATAAAGTTTTGGTAAATATTAATGATGGAAATTCTACTCTCAGTATAACTAGGATAATTTTTAATGTGAGGTATGGCAAATTAATAAGACTTATGGGTTCAATTGATGGTTTCAAGAAGGGGAGTTTTTATTGTAGAAAAATAAGACGAAATAGTAAGGGGTTAAATTTTAATCATGTATAAAAGGGATACTCAGTATATGAAGGCGAACAGCAGGTAGACAATTTAGCTGTAGAGAAACTATACAGATGTAAGTGTGTAGCGATATTGACTAATAATATTGAACCAAAATATATATGTTTAACCGTTACAAACAAAGTTTATCTCAACGCAAGCACTTTCTACAGAGGAAGTACTATAGGTTTGCACTAGCTCTAATTGTTGGTGCGATCGCAGCCACTTTTATAACAACATACTTTGTTCCCAAAATTACACCTGCTGCCAATGCTTACACAACGTCTTGGATAGCAAATTCGTTTGGTGGAGCAAAAAAGTGGGTGCAAATTCAAATCAGTGGAATGTACGTTGCTGCTGATGGTACAGTTTATACTAACAGTCACTGGGATGAAGCTGGTCGAGAAGTAGGAATATATAAAAATGGTGATGTCATTGGTTTAGCTGATGATTTACACGGATGGGAAAGACTTGGTGGAGTTGCTGTCACGGCTGATAAAAATTACCTTTACGTCGCTATGTCCCAGCGTCTGAGTGGGAGTCCGGGAGAGGATTACCCACCCAAGGGAACAACTTGGTACTGTGTAAGACGCTACAACAAGACGACCGGAAAAACCGCTCCGTTTTCAGGTGGTCGTGGCTGGGATAAAAGTATGGCGATCGTCAGCACCAAAAGCCAAGTTACGGGATTGGCAAACGCGGGTTCGGAGTTGTATGTAAGCGACTCGGGAGGGAACAAAATTCGAGTCTACGATACAAACACAATGAAGGAACTCCGCAGTTTTTCTGTTTCCAACCCAGGTCCGCTCGCTGTTGATAGCAAAGGCAGTCTCTGGATTCTTCCAAAGGAAGAAAGCGCTGCTTCTGGTAAGATTCTCCATTATTCAAAACAAGGAAAGCAATTGCCAAGTAGCATCGCAGATGTTGCCAAGCCGAGTGCGATCGCAGCTGATAATCAAGGCAAGCTATTGATAGCGGATAATGGACCTCGCCAACAAGTACTGATCTACAACATAACGGGAGCCAAGCCAGTACAAGTAGGAACATTAGGTACAAAAGGTGGGATTTATGCAGGTGTTCCCGGTGCTGTAGGGGATTTAAAGTTTGGTGGTATTGCTGGAGTCGGTGCAGATGCCAAAGGTAATCTTTACGTTGCTACTGATGGTTTTAAACGTTCCGGCGCACAATTAAAACAATTTTCTCCATCCGGAAAACTACAATGGCGGTTAATGGGTTTGTCATTTATAGATAATGCTGATGGAGATCCCGCCACAGACGCTGTAGATGTTTACACAAAAGACGAACACTTCGTCATGGATTACAGCAAACCTCCAGGGAAACAGTGGACTTATAAAGGTTTCACCATCAATTCCTTTAAGTATCCTCAAGATCCGCGTTTGAATACCGCACCCGACGCCCCCTTCTTCCGCCGTATCAAGGGCAAGCCGTATTTGTTCCTCACGGATATGTACGGTGTCTTTCTTCAAATCTATCGTTTTCAGAAAGACACAGATGGGGAAATTGCTATTCCATCGTCCATGTTTGTTGGCACTTACGAAGGTAAACAGGCCATTCAAGGAACTTGGCCACCCAATCAACCAAAATCAGGCGAATGGATCTGGCGGGATAAAAATGGTAATGGAGCCTTTGATACTGGTGAATACGATAACAGCCTAGATCATCCGTATATTGGCGGATGGTGGGTAGATAGCAAAGGTGATGTGTGGAAAACTCTGCGAACGCAGGATGGTGTTGGCATTCGGCATTATCCTTTACAGGGAATAGATAACAAGGGCAACCCCGTCTATACTTATAAGTCCATGGAAAAGCAGAAGACTCCCAGCTTCTTTACCGATTTACGCCGAATAGAGTATTTTCCCGAAACGGACACTATGTATTTAACGGGTTATACCAAAGAAAACCCTGCCATTAATGGTGATTATGCAAAATTAGTGGGATCGGAAATTGCCCGCTTTGATAATTGGAGTAAGGGTAATACCAAACCTCGTTGGCGGATTGTTTTTCCAGTCGATAAAACTGCCCCTCCTGAAGTGCTAACTCCTTCAGCAGTCGATGTTGCAAAGGATTATGTTTTTGCCGTCAGCGTCAAAAAGGCAGAAGTCTACGTTTACAACGCGAAAACGGGGGTGCTTGTTAAAACATTACAACCCGGTCCTGAAGTTGGGAGTGAAAGTGGTTGGGTGGATATCCCTTATGGAGTCCGGGCTTTCCGCCGTTCCAACGGACAATACTTAGTGTTTGTTGAGGAAGATCACAAAGGAAAAGTCATTATGTACCAAATGGGAGGGTAAACGAAATTTTCTAATTTGCCAGTGTAGAAAAATGCAAGCACCATAAAAAGCGGGTTACTCTGAAGTGACCCGCTTTTTTGTGAAAAACACCCCTTAAAACCTGGGGAATAGTACTTGTCAATTAATTTTTCAGTTCACACTGTCCAATATCTTAGTAAAAGTACAAATTGTTGCGTAGATAACAGAGATTACAATAAATTTATATTTTTTTAGTCAAAAGTGAACATATTTTGAATAATAAAAAGCACAAATTAAAGGATAATACTGAAAGTGTGTTTTTTAAATCTTCGTAGGTTCCGAAAATACATGAGTATAAAAGAAATTCTGAAACGAATACAAAAACAAGTGCCAAACACTTGGCTTTACCCGATACAAGATGTTCATTCTAGCCTAATTTTTTGGTGGCTTTTACGTCGTGGCAGTCAACCGGAAACCTTTAGCGAAAAATCTGCTTTGGTGTTTTCACCCCACCAAGATGATGAAACCTTTGGCTGCGGTGGTACGATCGCTTGGAAAAGGGAACGTGGAATACCTGTTGCAGTGGTCTTTTTGACAGATGGACAGGGTGGACAGAGTTCCGATTCACCCTTAGGGCGCGAAATTGTTCAAATTCGCAAGCAGGAAGCCTTAAAAGCTTTAGATATTTTAGGAGTAGAAGCATCAAGGATTCACTTTTTAGATAAACCTGATGGAGCTTTACCAGACTTACAACCCGAACAACGAAATGAGACAATTGAGCAAATAGTTCAACTGATAAAGCTTTACAATCCAGAGGAAATTTATGTTCCTCATAGAAAAGACTGTCATAAAGATCATGAAGCTACCTATACACTAGTAAAGGAAGCCATAGGCAACGCAGGTGTCAAAGTAGATCTATTGCAGTATCCTATTTGGATATTTTGGCGAGCTCCTATTTTTCTCATGCTGAAATTGCAGGATATGGCAAATGCACGCCGCCTTTCAATTACTTCTGTTCAAAATAAAAAAAGTCAAGCAATTGCCTCTTACTGCTCGCAGCTAGGAGGTTTACCAGGTGGATTTGTAAAGCGGTTCTCAAGTCATTATGAAATCTTTTTCAAAGTCATCCAGTAGGTAAATGTTTTATGAGGATTCACTTAGAGAGCCGGTTGCCTTTGTATATACTAATTACACACACACATACAACTAAATAAACATAGTCAGCGACCGCTGTGGAGATAATATAAATGCGTATACTACATCTTACAAATCACGTAGAGAAAATTGGGAACGGGATCGTTAATGTGGCGGTAGATCTTGCCTGTCAGCAAGCAAAGTTAGGTCATGATGTGGCGGTCGCATCTGCAGGAGGAGAATTTGAAACGCTCCTACACAGTTATGGCATTACCCATTTTCATCTAGACCAATCAAGAACGCCCATCAAGCTTTTAAAAGCAGCGTGGAATTATTTAGACATTGTGCAAAAGTTTCAACCGGATATCGTCCACGCCCATATGATGACGGGGGTTGTATTGGCTTCTGTTTTAAGAAACTCATCATACCGCTTGGTTTCTACAGTACACAATGAGTTTCAGCGGAGTGCAATATTTATGGGATTGGCTGACCGCGTCATTGCTGTCAGTCATGCAGTTGCTAAATCAATGGAACGACGGGGTATACCACAGAGCAAATTGAGCGTTGTTGCCAATGGAACATTAGGTAGCCCCCGCCATCGGAGCATCAAGGAATACCAGCCCCTACCCCTACACCGTCCCGCAATTACGACTGTTGCAGGGATGTATCAACGCAAGGGAATTGGTGAGTTAATTGATGCTTTTGTAGAAATTGCCGATAAATTTCCCAATGCCCATCTTTATCTGGTGGGAGATGGTCCCGACCGCAAGATGTTTGAGGAAAAGGTGAAAGGGACAAAATTGACAAATCGCATTCACTTTGAAGGTTTTCAGACAGAGCCTCAAAAGTATATGCTGGCGTCTGATATTTTTGTCCTAGCTTCATACAACGAGTCCTTTGGCTTGGTTTTGACAGAAGCACGGGAAGCGGGATGTGCGATCGTGGCTAGTGATGTAGATGGTATTCCTGAAACATTAGACAATCGACAAGCAGGTATTTTAATACCACCTAAAGATAGTCATGCTTTAGCAGACGCTATAACAAAACTATTGAGCGATTCTACTGAACTGCGTAAGTGGCAATCTGTCGCCCGACAAAATTTAGAACGATTTAGCAGTGTACGGGTTAATGAAGAAACTCTAGCTATTTACCAAGAATTATTAAAGGAGCCTTGTAAAACTGGACACGAGCCTTGTAAAACTTCAGTGGTTTTGTAGCGAATTTACAATGAAGGTAGAAGTAAGAAAAGCCCGAGGTAGAAAGCTCAAAAGTTTGGAAAACAGGGTTTTGAATAATTTCTTATAGCGCCTCTTGTTTAGTCATACTGTATTAGGAATCCTGTATCATTTATAAAAAACTTTTAGTAGTGTAGGTAGGTTTTCTGCTCTACCAAACCCCTACCACCCGCTCTCTGCCCCGGACGTTTTCTTCTTATTAAAAAATATTAGGATTCTTAAAAGATTCTTTGAAGTTTTTTTTTCATACGCAAAATTTGGCAAATCTATCCGGAGAAACCTAACTTCTTTTGATTGATGTTATATGTTTTAAGGAAGAGCCGAATTCAATGCGTGTTCTGCACATTTTAAACCACGTCCAAGAAATCGGTAATGGAATTGTCAATGTGGCGGTAGATTTAGCTTGCTTGCAAGCTAAAAATGGTCATGAAGTAGGTGTTGCTTCTGTAGGTGGAGAGTACGAGACACTGCTCGCAAGTTATGGTGTCAAACACTTCAAATTGGATCAAACAAGAACGCTCATCAATCTTCTGAATGCAGCTTTGCGTTACCGAGAAATTGTTAAAGCGTTTGAGCCGGATATTGTCCATACCCATATGATGACTGGGGTTGTACTGGCAAGATTGTTAAAGGCTTCATCTAGCTATGGTTTAGTCTCTACAGTACACAATGAATTTCAGCGCAGTTCAACACTCATGGGTTTTGCAGACCGCGTCATTGCAGTCAGCCATGCCGTTTCTGAGTCAATGGCACAGCGCGGTATTGCCCGACAGAAACTGAGGGTTGTGTCTAATGGGACTCTGGGAAGTGTCCGTGGTCGAAGGCTTCAAGAGTACTTACCAATGCAACTGCATAAACCAGCAATTGCAACTGTTGCAGGAATGTATCAGCGCAAAGGGATTTTTGAGTTAATTGATGCTTTTGCTCAAATTGCTTGTGATTTTCCAGATGCCCATCTCTACTTAGTAGGCAATGGTCCCGACCGTCCTATCTTTGAAGAGCAAGCCAAGAACAGCCCTTTTAAAGACAGAATCCATTTTGAGGGCTTTCAAGCAGAACCACAACCCTATATGTTAGGTTGTGATATTTTTGTGTTGGCTTCTCACCGAGACCCATCTCCACTTGTCATTCCAGAAGCCCGTGAAGCCGGTTGCGCGATCGTCGCTACACGTGTAGACGGAATACCCGAAGCATTAGATGATGGTCAAGCGGGGATATTAGTTCCACCAGCTGACAGTGGTGCTTTAGCATCTGCTTTAAAGCAATTGCTCAGTTCTCCCGATCTACTGCAGACATGGAAATACAAAGCGCAACAAAACTTGGAAAGATTAAGCGTGTTGCGCGTTCATGAAGAGACTATGGCAGTATATGGGGAACTAACGACAAACCATAATGTTTGGTCAGCTGTAAGTGGCTAGTGGTTATACCAATTCTCGCGCATTTATAAGAGATCGATCCAACTCAGGTTAGGGTTAGTAGGGGCGCGGTGGTCCTGCGTCCCTACCAACCATTTAACCCTGAGGAAAGTTATTGATATCTGGGTTTATGTTTTGGTAGTACTGAAGGTATGCTTGTTGAAAATTATTCGCTTGTTGTTGGTGTTGATAATACTTATGACCAGCCATAACAATGGCAACAAAGCCCCACAGCAACATCCCAGAAAAGGCTAGCATTGCACTACCTCCAGGTAGCGCTACAAAACAACCAAGGGCGACAGCACGGGCTGCTGCCATAAAAGCATCAAAACGATACTCAGTATATTGAAATACCTTGAGAAAAAGCAGGATCATTGACCCTAGGTAAAGGATCGCTCCAAACCAGCCTATGGTAAAAAATGTTTCTAGAATTCCGCTATCAATAACAAGTGGTAGTAGTTTGCCGTCTTTGTCAACAATAAACGTATTTCCGATACCATTGCCCAGATAGTTTGTTATAGCCCTGTTAAGACCATCTTCATAGATCTTTTTTCGGACATTTGCACTATCGTCTTTATCAAGCTCTGTTAATGTTTGCAAACGAGAATTGATTGCGTCGGCGAATGGTTCCATAGTGGTTAAGGGAACAACACAAAGTGTCATTACCAAAATCGTTACCATAAGACGCATTTGTAGTTTTGGCTTGATAGCAGTAATCATACTGAGCAGCCCGACTAACCAGCATCCCCATAAAGTCCGTACCAATGCTAGTAGGAAGGAGAGGTAGCCAAAGGCTGCGGTCGGAATAACGATTGGCCCAGTGCAATTAAATAAAAGTAACAACCCTGCCATCATCATGACGGCAAAAGGACCTGGGGATGCCATCGTACTCCAAAGCCGGATTTTTAATGGTTCTGGATCTCCAAAACTAGTAATTTTTGTACCGAGTAGCCAAAATCTATCCCACTCTGGTGCAATTAGGTATTGTATGACTCCATAAACTCCTGCGACCAACACGCCCCACAAGAAGGCACTTTGTATGCTTTTGCGGTACTCAGGATAATTTCGCCAGTTGGCAATGAAATAAAAGGCGAAGGAGATAGGAACCAGCCAATCCAAAAGGGAACGGGTTGCGGTGACTGGTGAAGTTTTAATTAATCCTATAAGATAACCATAAACTACGCCTAGGAAGGCAAGAATAAATGGTAACCCTCCCTGTCGGGCAAATTTGGGTAAGTCCTTGAAGGAATACATGGTGATGAAGCTCACCAAATATTGGGAGACTAGTATCAATCTAGACTCATCAAAGCTGCCACTGTAATAATCAATTAAGCGAGAAACGAAGGGCGTGATAAACCACATCCATAAAGTGAACCCAACGTAGAGGGCAGGATATCGAAAATACAGGAGAAGAGCAACAGCGAAAGATATGACTATGTATCCCGGACGCATAATACTGGCAGCACGCACTGCAATACCCGCAGCCGTAAAAAGTATTAGCGCTCCAATGGCTATCCAAGCGTACAGGGGTGGTGCTTGTGGAATATTATTTGCTACAGGGTATGGATTTGAGATCGGCTGCCTTTGAAACACTGCGCCACTCCAAGGTGAAAGTATCTAAATAGTTTTTAGGTAGGTCGTCAAGCTGCTGTGCGGAAATTCGTAATTTGTAACCAAGAATTTATTAATCACAAACTACGAATTACGAATTATTTACTCACTGGTTACTGTTAATAATGTCTTAGTTGATGCTTGGTTTTGGGTAGCTTGCCAAGTTAGCCAGCCTTGCCAGCGTCCCCGAACTGATGCCAACCACTTTTGCCTAGCAAAGCTTCCTTCACTCGGTAAAAATCGCAGCAATTGTATTAAACCTAAAGCTTCTTGGGTTCCTATTAACATAGCCCACAATATAAATGCTATGCGTCTAATTAAGGGTAAATGTTCCAATAATACTACGGTTTCATTGTGTACTGAATTGATCACTGCAGTTTCATTAAGTCTGTCCCGCTTGTCCTCGTCAAAACGTTGTGCGGGGAAGTGATCGACTGCAATTTCTGGATCGTAAATAATTTTCCAACCCGCTCGTTTCACTGCCAAGCATAGTGACATTTCAAAATGAACTTGAGCACCCGTACCTCTCATGCGTTCGTCAAAACCAATGGAAGCGATCGCCTGTCGGCGAAAACTCATGTTCACACCTTTGAGAAGATCGACTTCGCGGGCTTTCCCTACGCCAATGTGGTGTTTGCCGATTGCTCGTCCCCACCATTGAACGATACCTACAACTTCACTTGTACCATCATCGAGCAATTTGTTTTGCCAGTACACCCAATCTCTTCCACCCACGCCGCCAACGAGATGGTCTGACAGATAGTATTTTTCCATCCGTTCCAACCAATCGCTGTGAGGTGCTGCATCATCATCGGTAACTGTAACGATATCTCCTTTTGCTTCTTTTAGAGCAGCGTTCAGGGCGGCTACGACTCCCGGTACTGTAACTGTTACAGTTCTTAATTTTAAAGGTTCGGGGTTGTATTCTTTAATAAATGCCCAACTGTCGGTGTCTGTGTCGCGCACCACCACTAGCACTTCATCTGCCAGACGGTTTTGTCTTTTGAGTGCTTCCAAACAACGACTGAGGTCTTTTGGGCGACGGTAAGTCGGAACAATGGCAGTGATGGTAATCATGAGTTGCTGCTTAAATGATTGAGTCAGTTTATACTGATGTGTTAACAGTAACCAGTACCGGGCAGTTACTAGCGATCGCTAGTAACTGCTAACAGATAACTTAACTTACTGTGTTGAGTGTTGAACGAGCTTTAAGCTTGCTTAACCAATCTTTTACTATGCCTTTTAACTTAAGCTCTGTATGGAGCTGCCATTCAAAGAAAGGAGCCAGTCCAAAAGATAGGGCGAAAAGACGCAGCCGCAACGATGGTGAATCTCCCAATTGTTTTAGAAGAGTGACCAGTTCTGCTCGTTCCTTTCTATCAAAAATAGGCAAAAAACAATAAGCAGAGTGCAAAAGTGCCATCTTGCGTCTCTGCTTGTCTAGTACTTTTGTATCCCAACCCCGACGTTGAAAAGCGGGTAAGAAACTTTCGTTGAAAATCCGAACGTATCCCTTTAATTGCAAATGCTTGCGTTTGGATCTTGTTTTTTTAACGTCAGTCCATACTCGATAGCAAGCCAGTACATCATCTGAATAGACATTACCATAGCCAGCATCTGCTATTCTTACGGATAGATCGTAATCTTCCACGAATTCAGGACGGTTTTCATAGTACCTAAGTTCCCTTAATGCATTTGCTCTAAACATGACGATATTGGCTGCTACTCTATAGCCAGACACTGCTGCCATAAGGGCTTCATCTGCATCTTGAAACTCGTGATTTCTAGAAACTCGGCTCGTGGAACGGTTATTTCCATACTCGTCAATTTCTTGAATAGCCGTATGAGCGTAACCTGCTTGTGGATACTTTTGTAGTAGCGCAACTAATTTTTCAACATAATTGGGAAATATGACATCATCTGAGTCCAAGCGCACGATGAAGTCAGTTTTTGGCTGGCTCATTAACCAAGTGTTATTGCCAGCAATTCCCAGATTTTTTGGTTGGCGGTAATAGTGAACCTGGGAAAACTGCAGGCAGAGCTGTTCCATAACTTGAGGAGTTTCGTCAGTGCTACCATCGTCAGCAACCCAAACTTCGACATTTGGATATGTTTGACTGCAAGCACTACGCACGGACTGAATTAAATATTGAGCTTGATTGTATGTGGGAATACAAATAGCAACGGAGGGAAAATCTGCCATTGAAGTCATCTTAAGTCAGAGCATATAAGACAGAGCAATTTGTAGTTAAGGATAAGAGCCTGATTTGACTCGCAAAGCAAAGACTCCCATCCTTACTATAAAACAGTCTTATTATGCTTAATTCCGAAGAGGATCTGCAACCTACTTTTTTTTCGTTTGTAGATTTTATTTTCAGGATGACTTTAGCGTGTTTTGATTATGCTGCTTTTATTTGATTTATCGTCTTAATTTTAGTTAACCAACTCTTAACTATGCCTTTTAACCTTAATTCTGTATGATGCTGCCATTCAAAGAACGGACCCAAACCTAAGGAAAGTGCAAAAAGACGAATCCGCAAGGCAGGTGAATCTCCCAATTCTTTTAACAAATCGATCAATTCTGCCCGTTCTGTTTTGGAAAAAATGGGAGAAAAACAAGCGGCTGAATGAATAAGAGCCATTTTGCGCCGATATTTATCAATGACCTTCGTATTCCAACCGCGTCTTTCAAAAGCAGACATTAACGATCGGTTGTATATCCACAGATAAGCCCGCAACTGATCGCCTTTTCTCTTGACTCGCACACCTGCAGTATCTTTCCATACACGATACTCAGCCAATAAGGCGTCAGAGTATACATTCCCATAACCCGCATCGGACATTCTGACTGCTAGATCGTAGTCTTCGCTATACTTGAGTTGTCCATCACCATAAAACCCTACTTCTCGTAAAGCTTTGGCTTTAAACATGAAAATGCTGGAAGCAGTTCGCAATCCAGAAACGGAAGCTTTGAGTGCCTCTTCTCCACTTTGAAATTCATGCTTTCTGATGACTCGTCGTTCGGAACAGTAATTGCCAAATTGATCGATTTCCAATGTGGCTACATGACCCCAACCTGCTTCTGGATACTTTTGCATCAGAGCTACTAAAGTTTCCACATAGCTTGGAGACATATTATCGTCTGAGTCCAGGCGAATCAAAAATTCTGTATCCGGTTGGCTTAAAACCCAGTTACAATTGGGAGTCATACCCATATTTTCTGAATGACGGTAATACCGCAATTGAGGAAACTGCTGGCACAATTGTTTCATGAGTTCAGGGGTTTCATCGGTACTGGCATTGTCTGAAACCCAAACTTCTATATTGGGATATGTTTGGCTGCAAGCACTTGATACTGAATGAATGAGGTATTGAGCCTGATTATAAGTGGGAATACAGATGGCGACTGATGGCAATTCCTGCATATGATGATGGCTCCTTTGAATGAGCAGTCACTAGTTATAGTTATGGATCTACTGGGTTAACGGGAGTTCTACAGCTTCTGACAGTGTCTGTCCTAACAGTAAGAATGACGGAGGAGCAACGAGCGCGAGCGCTCTTAGCGCAAACTGAAAGAGCGCTTATCGCCCTTGGCGCAAGCCGAAAGAGTGCTTATTGCGCTTTTGATCCCCCTCTGCTGCAAGGAGGTCTGTTGTGACTTCATCGAACTCACGTTAGAGTAATAAGTGTTAGCTTTGATTGAGACAGCAATCCGAATTCAGTTGTTAAATTTTGTACAATTAAGACGTTTTGGTATAGATATTGCTAAACCTAAAGGTGAAGTTTGTTATCAGAATGCCAAAAAGTTATTTGTACCAAAATAAAACTCCTTTAGACAAAGCTAAAGAGCTTTTGAGGGAAAAGGCTGTGGAACCTTTCTCCGTTACTTAATCGGATGTACGGAAAAGTTTTATGCAAAAACAGAAAAATGTTGGGATTCTTTACATTTTTTCTTAACAGAGAGTAAACAGACTTAACTTTTGTTTGAGGTGCGCTACTTGAATTTATGACGAGATGGAGGACTGGCGTCCTTAAGAACAGTAGATACTTAGGTTTTGGTGAGCTTTAGCTCTACCTAGGTACAGCGCTTTGCGTCTAAATGGAGTACACCTCTCCCTCAAGCATTGGAGAGGGAACCTGATATGCACGGATGGATATTTCTGTACTTCACCAAGTTGAAATTTGCTGTACCGTTTAAATATCAAATAGAGTTTTCGTAGCGCTTAATGCCCATTTATTTTTTCAAATTATTCGTTCTATTATACGTTAAAAACACTACAAAGTCTATATATAAAGTTAAGGAAATTACGAATGTCGGGATGAAAAACAGATAAAGGTGAGAGGTTAGCGCTGTTTGTGTCACTAAGCGCGAGAGAATAATTGAGGCGATTGGAAGTCGCGACTATACAAATTAAGCCCGCGCAGGCGGACTTACTTGAAGAGAGCGGTTCAAATTTTCTAGGAGAGAAAGTGATGGAAGAAGGTTAGGGTTAGGGATTGGAGATGAGCAATTCTTCCTTATCCCTCTTGTCCCTAAACCCTACCACTCAAATCTTCTAACAAATCCATATAGGTTTGGGCCATTTTGCTCCAACTGTGTTGTTCTGCTATTGTTCGCGAGACTTGACCCATTTGAGTTCTCACCTGTGGGTTGTTTGTCAGGTTTGACATTGCAGCAGCCAAAGCTTCAACGTTGTCTGAGTCTGGTAAAACGATCCCCGCTTCTGGTGTGACCAAATCTGCTGCACCTGTGGAAGTAGCAGTGATGACAGGTACGCCTGTTGCCATAGCTTCAATCACAACCAAGCCAAAGGGTTCGTATCGGGAGGGGAAAACAAAGAAATCGACTGCTTTCATGATTTCTGGTAAGTCACGGCGCAATCCCAAAAAGTGGACTCGGTCATTTAGCCCCAGTGTTGCTGCTAGCTGGGGATAGGGGCTACCTTCTGTAACGCCTGCAACTGCTAAATGCAAATTCGGTACTTTCACAAGCGCGTGCAGTACCGTGTCTAAGTTTTTTCGAGGAATTCTGATATCACCTGCAAATAAAGCAAGGGGTACGGCTTCCGGAAGACCCCATTTTTGGCGATCGCTAACACCAGGAGAAAACTCTTGCAAATCCACACCATTGACAACAATCTCAATGGACTCTGGGGGTACACCAATTTCTAACAAATCTTTAGCGACCTTATCAGAAACTGCTACCACAATTTGTGTTTGACGAAAAGACTTCTTTTCCCACCTAGCATTTAAAGCCGTGTAAAACCACTGGTATAGATCGTAAATAACTTGGCGTGGATGGAATCCAGTTTTTACTGACTTTGACTTTGCCTGTTTGGAGGAGAATTTTAGCCAAGAACTGTGTACGAAATGGACGGCGTTAAGATCGCTCTTAGCCCAAGTAATCGCACCATTAGCTTTGACTGCATCTAATTGAGAGCGGTGCTTACGCAACCAAGTTGTGCTGGAAAAAGCAAAAATTAAGTTGCGAAGCAATTCAGAAGGCCATCCTTCAACCGGAATTGGAACCCAGTGAATTTGGTCGTTTTGTTGTAATTCTGGAGCTAGTTGACTTGATAACAAGGTAACATGATGACCGCGACGAATTGCTTCTTGGGTAACCTCGTAATTCACCCGACCCTGTCCATCACCTTTAATAACGCTGTGGGTAACGATGCAGAGTTTCACATTTAAGTTCCTGTATAATTTACGCCATAATCTGAGATTGACTGTCTACACGACAGATGGACGCCACAATTTCTGAATGCGGGATAAACGAACAATTTGAGGCCAAGCTTGAATTCCTCCCCGCTTTATCAAATAGAGCGTCATATGAACAAAGTATAAGATGAGAAACGCTATTAATTTAATTGGATTGGGAGATAAATCTTTATAACGTTTTATACCGACGTATAGTCTGGCTGCTTCTATTGAGATTTCATATCTTGTCAAGCTACCCACTCCTGGTTCGTGCAAACTACTTGTACAACCATCACTGGCTGCGTGAGTTACTAACAGTTCGGGACAGTGTTGAATTTTGTAGCCTTGTTTTAAAGCTCTCAAACAAAGCTCTGCGTCTTCATAGCCAAAGAAAATATTTTCGTCCCACTGTTCTTGGTCAAAAAATCTTCGAGGAAACAGGGTGGCGTGAATAGCGACAGATTCAGGAACATCGGCTTGACAGAAGTATCCCCGGAAAGATAACTTTCCCGAAACCATTTCGTAAGTACCATCTGGGCTGCGACTGATCCCTGAAAGAATGGTACGGTCTTTTTGTTCTGGAGATAGTTGAGAATATCTATCTAGGGCACGACCAATAAAGTCGGGTTTAACACAAATATCATCATCAATAAAGGCAACAAAATCAGTTTCAGAGGAGGAGATTGCATTAACTGCATTATTGCGGTTAGCACAGACTCCACGGCGAGGACCTATAATGTATTTTGTTCCTGGATATTTCTGAACGATCTGATAATTTTGTTCCTGTACTTCTTTACTTGGAGAGTCATCAGAAACAATCACTGTGTGGGGTTTAACATCAGAGTTCCACAGTGCTTCCAAACATGCTTCCAAACGTTCGGTACGATTCCTCGTGGTAATACAACCGGTTACTCTCATCATCTTTCGCTGTTGATTGGTGTTATGTCAGTTTTTATAATGTAGAAAATCCCTGGCAAGTCTTAAATTTACTCAATTCTCAGTTAAAACTTAGCTGCTATTTTGGGGGGTCCAAAACTTAATAGAAGTGCAACCATTGTTCGGAAGCTAAGACTTTGACGCAAAGAACGCCAGAAGTAAGGACGCGCTTCTTTAATTTGTTTGGAGCGCATCAAACCAATTCCCAAAGTAGTACTTACGTATCCCCATTGTTGTAGAAAATATGGTCTAAATTCCTTGAGTCTTTCATCTTCGATAAACTTCTCATAGCAGAAAAGATCGGCTTGAGCTTTTCGGATTTTTGCTTGAGAATTTCGACTACCGCTCATCATTGTGTCTGTTTGTTCGTGAACTCTGTAACGAGTTAATTTTTCAGGGCAATAATACGCTCCCAAACCATTGCGACAACACAGGTAATTCACGTATAAATCCCACGAACCACCAACTTCTGATGGAATACTTTTCCAGTCCACAACGTCTCGACGAATCAAGGCGGCTGTCGCTGTAGAGACGGCCCTATCTATTAAGCCAAGCTTGTGGAAAGGTTGAAAGATTCCTTCAGATAAATAAGCTCGCTTAAATAGCTCGGAACAATGCTCGGTAAGGGCACTATCTATTTCTCCATTGGCATCCATCATGTAATGATCGCAAAAAGCAAGAGCTAAATTGGGATGAGCTTCCAAAGGTGGTACGAGCTTTTCTAAAAAGTTCTCTTCCCACATATCGTCGTCAAGCAAACTTGCCACATATTTACCCCTTGCTTTTTTAAAAGCGTTCATGGTGTTGGCAAACATCCCCAAGTTTGTTGAGTTGCGGTAGAAGCGAATTCTATCATCATTAAAAGACTCCACAATGGGTTGGGGGTTTTCCGGACTGCAATTGTCAGAAACAATAATTTCTATATTGCGGTACGTTTGTTTAACCGCACTACTTAATGCCGCCTTTAGATAGTCGGGACGGTTATAAGTAGGTGTAATAATACTAACTAAGGGTTCTGGGGATTTTCTACTGCCATTCATATTCTCATTACTACGTATTTTTGCTTTAACGGGAAGGTTTTAAGAAATTTTCAACTAATAATAGTAAGTAACACATTTCTATGAAAAAACTATGTAAATAATATTACAATCCCTTGTCATAGATTAGATTTATTGAATTTGATGGAAATGTTCAATTAATTCTTTGAGTGGGCTTTAGAAACCCGAGCTTTTCCACAACCGGGTTTCTTGGAAGCGTAGAATTGATTAGAGCCCTACAAAAGTCTTGTTAAGATTTTGCATAGGCTATCCTTTTATAAAGGAGTTGTGAATTTTTTAACCAAAACCTAGCAAGGTAGTAAAGTCTATCTAAGAAATTGTAAAATGGCCAGCCCAGTATTAAATTGGAAATAGCCAAAGCTTCTTTACAATTCCATTTACTATTTATGTAATATTTGGTACGTCGGTACTGAAGGTTGCGCGATAGATCGACTCTAGCTTGATGACCGATTTGTTCCAGAAAGGTGTTGATGTACTGGTTGGTCATTCTGATTCCAGTTTGTCCATCCATACTTAATTCTACTTTTGCTTGAATGAAGTTATTGTTGCCATGGAGGCGATAGCTTCCTAAAACTTCATTCAGCGTCTTAATTTTTCCTAAAAATGCCGTGCAATAAATAAGACAACCATCAACACACAGTCGCCACTTCACACTATCTATAGGAAAAATTTTTGTTAGAGCGCTGCGTCGGTAAGCTAGCCCGGAGGTTGGCGGAAAACACCAAGCGTTACCTGTTGCTACAATGACTTTTGCTAAATCGTCATCCATAACCCTTCCTACAACAGAAGAATTGGGGATAAGTTTTCCTTCGCTATCGACATTATCTAGCAGGTGCATTACACCAACAACATCTGAGTGATTGAAAGCTTTTACAACTTGCTCTAATTTGTTAGGTTTCCAAATATCATCAGCATCTAAAAAAGCAACAATGTCTCCACTTGTTGCCTCAAATCCCGTGTTGAAAGCAGCTCCCTGTCCCTGGTTTTCTTGAAAAATTGCTTTGATTTTACCTGGATGCTTTTGGGCAAGCTGTAGAATAACCTCTGGGCTGTTGTCTTTAGAACCATCATCTACGATGATAATTTCCGTGTTTGTATACGTTTGATCTATGACTGACTCAACCGCAGTAGGTAGATATTTAGCATAGTTGTAATTTGCAATAATAATAGAAACTTTCATTTTGAATCCAGTAAAACTATTCATGTATAATTATTCATTGTGATATTATTAAATTAAAAAAGAAAGACTTTTGCAATCGGTTTAAACATTCATCAAGAAAACTTTTATATTGCTTCATTTATAGAATGTAAATTGTCTTTTTAGAGAAAATTAGTTTATAGCTATTTCATAAAATACAAATACGTAGATCTGCTTTGGCGCTCAATTAGCTATTTATTTCAATTCACACATCAATTCACACAGTCAATGAAGCGTTTGTTAGCTCTGAAGAGAGCAGGGCTTCTGGCTCTGCTTTCTTCAGGAGCTATTTTGTATCAGAACTTTTTACTCGACTGTACCGACTTCATGCTGCATTTGATGATATTTCCAAAGTTTGCCGCGTCTTTGTAGCAAGTCTTGATAGTTTCCTTGTTCTACAACTCTTCCTGATTCCATAACGACGACTTTGTCTGCTTTGGCAATTGTTGAGAGTCGGTGAGCGATCGCAATCACCGTTCGACCAACAGCAAGCTTTTCTATAGATTCTTGAATGAGTCTTTCCGATACTGAGTCAAGAGCGCTGGTTGCTTCGTCCAAAATCAAAATATCTGGGTCTCGCAATAATGCACGGGCTATGGCAATACGTTGCTGTTGTCCGCCCGATAAACGAGCTCCGCGATCGCCCAAAACTGTTGCAAAACCTTGGGGCATTTGTTCGATAAACTCAAGTGCATTTGCCAGTCGGGCTGCTTCTCTAATTTCGGCTTCTGTGGCGTTGGGTGTACCGTAAGCAATGTTATCCCAAACTGAAGTATTGAAAATAAAGGTATGTTGGCTGACGACTGCCATTCTCTGGCGCAACGAGTTAATGTTAAACTGTTGCAAATCTACACCATCTACAAAGATATGTCCTTCTGTCGGGTCGTAAAATCGAGGAATTAAATCAACGAGTGTTGTTTTACCTGCACCGGATGCGCCCACCAGTGCCGTCATTTTACCCTTTTCAATAGAGAGAGTCACGTTATGAAGTACCAAATTGCTGGGTTGGTAACCAAAATCGACAGAGACTATGTCAATTGAGCGCTGCAATCCAGGAAACTCAATGTTGCCATTTTGAAAGTAGGTTTTGTCATCTTCTCTTAAGAGATCCTTGATATTTTCTAGCGAGCCACCCAATGTACTTAAATAGGCGAGAGTTCCATTAATATCCTGCAAACTTGGCACCACTCTCACTAGGACAAAGAAAAAGGTTAGCAGCGAAGCGATTGGCAGTGTAAATTTAACGAAGGAAATAATAATTAAACCGATAAGAACTGTCGTTGCAACGCTTTCCGCTATGGGTTTTACGAGTGTCCAACTGGCGACAACTTTTATCGAGGCGCTCAGTAGTTCTTTACTTGATTTGTAGAAACGCTGTCTCTCGAATTCTTGAGTTCCATTTGCATGAACGGTGCGAATTCCATTAATGAACTCTAATGCGATCGCGTTAAATTTACCATTAGCTTTAGAAATATCAAAACTGCTTTCTCTGACTCTAGCATTGAGTGTTGTCAAGCCTACTGCCAAAAGAGAAAATAACAAAACTGACAGGATAGACAATTGCCACGATATCAAAAACATACAGATAAAGTAGACAACGACTACCAATGCCCTAGTTAGTACAAAAGCTGCTCCACTGAATCCTTGCTTGAATCTCTCAATTTCTGTCGTCATCGTGTTCATGATTTCGCCAGAACGAGCTTCAGTGAAATAACCCAGTTGCAAAGACTGTAGCTGTTCAAAAATCCGCTTTCGCAAACGGTCTGCAAGGTTAAGTTGGGCAGATTCTGTATAAATTGATGCTAAATAGCTGAAGCCCGAACGAGTCCAAGTACTGAGTAAGATCAGCAGAGATATTACGTATAGCGGATTGACTGTTGAGGCATGAGCTGTTATCCAAACATCCAACCAGCTAATTCCGGTTTTAGGTGAAGCAGTTGGATCGGTTAGACTTTGTAGAAAGGAAAGTAAAAATCCGACACTAACACCCTCAAAAGTCGCTGAAAGGAAGGTAAACACGATCGCCAAGACAGTTATTTTGCGAAAATTGCCAAACTCTCTTAAGATTATGTGATTTTCCTTCCAAAACCTATTAGCTTTGATGATGTTTTTTAGGAGAGTGTTAACTTGTTTGGAGATTTTAGGCTGCATTTGTTTGTCTCGGGGGTTTTGTAACTGGGCACGCTAAAGACCTGATGTCCGTGCAATTTACTTTTTGCTCATCGTCTGTCTGCCATGACGTTTCAGTTTTTTATGATTCCAGACAGTTGGGAAAATTGAGCTTATGACTGCACCTAATTGCGGCAAATGAATAGCTCAATTACCGCAAACTGCATCCATAAATAATTTTGTCAGACTAATACCAATGATAGAGACAAGTGGCGGACTTATTTGACAGGTAGACTGGATAACATATTACTTGTAAGTTATATTCGCTCGGTTGTCTTTAGCCGCCTGCGTCTGTGCCAACAAGTTAATCAGGATATTTGGCTATCTAGATGCAACAGATCTGATTCTGCCTCGACTTCCCACGAGCCTATGATTCCTGGTAACCGATTCAGGTTTTTTTGTGCTTCTGAATTGAGTCGCACGGCATCTTTCAATGACCGGCATCGGGGTCCTGTTAAACTCATTTCACCTCGCAGCACGTTGAGCAACTGTGGCAAATTGTCCAATCCATACTTACGCATCCAACGCCCAAGAACTGTTACCTCTTCTTCATCCTTGCGATCGCATAAACTATTTTGGTAGACTACATCCTCTTCAAAGCCTTTCTGCTGTGTTGCAGTTGTACGAAACTTGATGACCTTGAAGAGTCTACCCCGTTCGCCAATATGCCATTGACGAGAAAAAATTGGACCTTTAGAGTGAAGGCGCATCAATAAAACTAAACCCAGAATCAAAGGCGCAAATGTCAGTAAGAAGATCAAAGCCACCAGCCAATCAATTGGCCGTTTTAACAATCCAAAGAGCAGGCTACTGCCTTTTTGTTGAGCGTCAGTAGAAGGTATGCGAAGGAAAATTGGCTTAGCTGCTGCATGGCACGCGTCTGCCCAAAATTTTAATCGAGCTTCACCTAAGTTTGGGTCTATGCGAACTAAAGTTGCTGGGCTACCCTTTAAACACTCCACAAGGAGCTGCTGTTTGTGCAATGAAGGCATATACGGCTGCTTAATTTCCCCAGGAGGCATAACCAGCAATTGATTGCGCCGCCATTGAAGCGTACAATATTGGGGAGGATTGCCTTGTGGTTGCTGTTTCACTTTATAGTAATTTTGTATTGTTGGTATTATTGAGGTTGTCATATGTATTTCATCTCATAAGGTAGTAGATTGCCGACCTGATACTTGAAAGCTATAGAATGCCGTAAGCGATCTTCATCTCTCTTGCTCTGGGAACAACCCGTAGAGTGGGCTTATGGAACCTCATAACTATCTCTAATAACAACTGCACACCATAATCTAATTTTTTTTGATGTACTAGATTCATTACTTACGATAGAATTTTCCGGATAACGTTATAAAGTTCCACTCATTTACTTGATTTGGCTTATCCGTATGGATATTCGATCTCTAGGATATAAGACGCAGTAGAAATAGCAGTTGCTTCTTGAGATTCTTTATTCACTCTTTATAGAGTTACTGCGTTTTTCATTGAATTATTAAGCTATCGTAAACGGTTTTCTGTAAATACTCATTTTCAGTAGTAATTTTATCATAATGTTAGATTCGCACTTCTAAAAACCTGAATTATTACTACTCATTGGAGCGCACAAATTCCGTAAACGTTCTTATATAAAAATTGTGATGATTTATAAAATCTTTTAAGTACTGTAGGGTGTAAAACACTAACTAAAAGCTTTATGTAGCAAGCTTTGCAGCCCTACGTATATTTCAAAACTCACAGAGGAGTCCGATATATAGAAATTTTATATACTTATCTAATTTCTGAATTTGTATAATTCAAGTTTTAAATACGTAACGATTGATGGTTGACATTTATCTCCAGGCATTACTTACTTGATTATAAAATCTTTTACACTATAAACACAGATAGAGATCTGTCTCTTTAGCCCAGGAGTAAGGCTCATTTGCAGCTTTGGCTTGTTTTGTCAAAGCGGTATGATTCACTGACCGGGGCGAAAATGACCAATTGTTATTGGGCGGATACGGCGATCGAGGTTGAATGGTGGGGTAATAACAGACATTGTCCACCCTACACCTTTAAGTTATATTCTTTTGGGAAGGAATTAGTAATTTCAACAAAGACACGCTCGCGGAAAAACTAGTCTTTTAAGTTCACATTTGTTCTTACAAGGGAAATACTGAAGCTTAGCTGTTAAATAATTAAGAACCAACACATAAAAAAGAACTTGTTTCTTATTTTAAATAAGAGTTAATGTATATTAACTTACTAGCATACTAAAGATACATTATCGGCTTAGCTAAGAGTTACATTCTTAACATTTAGTAATAGAAAAAGGAGATAGCTGAAGGGCAGTTTATGACCGCAAAATAGCCTTTTTACCAGTCATTTAAGGCTTATCTGCTAATTATATTCAACTGTAAAAGGCACTTAGAGCATCTATCTAACGGCTTAAGTGTAGCATAGCGGCTCTGGAGGGGCAGGCGTTTGTAAGGTGGCGAATTATGTTCGCCGAAGCGTTCGTGAATTTCTTGTGGGTAATTTAGGGTGGCGATACAATACGCAGTGCATAAAACAAACAAGAGCGGATGCGATCGCATCCGCTCTTGTTATGCAATATTTTTTCCCTGTTTGAACTATAGGGGGCGCAATGCCTTGCTCCGCCAAACCAACCTTAAAAGGTTATTTCTCCATAGCCTGTTGGAGGGCAAATCGATTTTGGGTTGTCGTGTAGGGTATATAAGCGCTACCAGAGTTAGACACGCCACTCGCGACAACTCCAAGGAGATTCAGGCGACTGAGCATAGCTGTAGCTTGTGCCATTTGGGTGCGGGTCACTTTACCAATGCTAGCTACCATAATTGCTCCACGGCAAGATGATGCTGTTAGCAGGGCATCTACTAGACCCAGGACTGGTGTTGAGTCCACCAAGACCAAATCGTAGTTTTCCTCAAATGTTGCCATCAACTGCTGCATGCGAGGAGAACTCAACAAATTAGCAGGGTCAACTGGGGTAGGTCCGGCAGTTAAAATATCAATGTAAGAAGACCCAGAAGATTGAATGCTAATTTGATTGGGTATGGAAACATCACTAGCGAGGAGAGTTGAAAGACCCTGTTCGTTGGGAAGGTTCAACTGTTTGTGCAGGGAAGGTTCGCGCAAGTTAGCGTCAATAAGCAGAACTCGCTTGTGCAAGCGGGCTGCACTCATAGCTAGACCTAGTGCTAGAGCGGATTTACCCTCATCTGGTAAGGCTGCAGTAATCATTAGGGATTTGAACGAGGAAACAGAATTCAAAAGTTCTATGTTCTTGTAAATCAGATCTAATGATTCCCAACGAGGGGAGGACTGCAACACTTGTATTGTCCAAGGTGCGGGTTCTTGAGGCTTGCCAAAGGGCAATTTAATCACAGAATCTCTGGCTGCTCTTGCTGGTGGTAGTTTCGGTGTTGTTCCCAACAGTGGTAAGGCAACTTGCTTCTCTAATTCAGCAGTGGTGTGAACGGAATCATCAGCCGCTTCTCTCAAGAAAGCAGCAATCCCACCCAACATCAGTCCTACGACTCCACCTAAGAGAAGATTTTGTTGGAGGTTGGGACCCAACTTCACACCCATTTTGGGTTTTTCGATCACTTCCCAGTTGTAGCCGCCCTTATCGAGTTCCTGCTCTAGGACTTGTTCTGCTTTTAACAGCTGCTGTAACTTGTCCCGGTTAAGTTGTACTTGAGGTTCTAAACGATTGTACTCAGCCAACACGCGGGGGAAGCGTTTGAGTTCGGTACGCAGTTGATCTTCTTTCTTTGCTAGAACTTGATCGCGAGCCACAAGAGCCAATAAATCTGTTCTTGTTTTTAACAGTTCTGATGAAAGATTGAGGTCAATTTGACCTTTTTGTCCTTGCTCTAGAAGACCCTGTACTTGAGGTTTTGCTTCTACACCCAAAGTTCGCCGTTGCTCTTGTTGCAACAACGCCTTCTGGCTTTGAAGTTGTTCTACAAGTTTTTGTACGCTAGGTGCTTGTTCGGTAAAACGCAGGCGTTCTTGTGCCAGAAGCAGTTCGGATTTCTGGATTTCGTTCAGCAAACCTTGATAGCGGGTCGATTGACTGAGACGGGCTTCAGCAAGGGCCGTTTCCGGGGTCGTTTGAAGTTGTTGTAGTAAATTTTTGTAACGAGCATCCGCTTCTTGATACTCGGCACGAGTTTTACCGCGTTCTTGCTGAATTCTGGTCAGTTCATCTTCTGTGGCTTTTGCCTGTGTATCCGGGTTAATTATATTCTCACTTCTACGAAAGCGTTGGAGATTGGTCTCTGCTGTTGTAACGTCACTATTAACTTTTCTAATTTGTTCCCTAATGACTTTTAGACCTCTTCGGATACGTTCGTCTTGCTGTTTGATGTTGTAATCCAGATAAACTTGCCGCATCGTCTCCAAGACTTTGTAGGATTTATCTGGTTCGGTACTGATATAGTCTATTTGGAAAATTTTAGTTGCGGTGTTATCTTCTTTTCTCTTAACTTGGTCTAAGGCTAAGGCGCTTTTTAAAGCTTCAACAGTTATATCAGGGTACTCTGGCTTGAGCTTGCTTACCGCTTTTTCCATCAGTTCAGAACTCTTCATCAAGTTCAACTGGGTCGCAGCGTCTATTTCAATGTTGGGATCGGTATACTGACTATCTACTGAAGCGTTTGCTTCTTTTTTGCCCTGATAGTTAGGTTCTATGAGAAGCTGCATTGAGCTTCCATAAGTAGTTGGTGTTCTTTTTGTTACTAAGCCTGCAACGGCAAGAGATGCCACAAACACTGCTAAAAACCAGGGGAATCTGCGTACTAAAACCGCTAACAGTTGTCCGTAACCCGGTTCTGACTCAGTAACTGGATTTACATATGGACCTAGACTGCTTTGAACCACGTTTATTATCCCTCAGCTAATCAAATCAAATGAATAGTTACTTTACTGCACAAGTTTGGTCAATAACTTGTTCGACTTTACTAAAGAAAGCCTCTTCTGAAAAATGAGTGACCGCATGATTACGAATGTTCCCGTAATCCCAATAGATATCCCTGGCTTCTAGTAGTGCAGTTTGCAGCGAATCCGGTGTTTGCCTCTTGAAAAAGACCCCTGTTTTACCAGGTATTTGGGTGTCCAATACACCACCCGCACCAAACGCAATAACTGGCGTTCCACTAGCATTTGCTTCTACTGGCACTAATCCATAGTCTTCTAGGGCTGCTACTATAACAGACCTAGCTTTGGAAAACAACTGAGTGCGTTCTGCATCGGAAACGTGTCCTACGAATTCTATGTTGCCTAATGCTTTAGACTCTAACCTTTCTCTTTCCGGACCGTTTCCTGATATTAGCAACCGCCACCCCAGCCAGTTGAAAGCTTCGACTATTATATCAAGTCGTTTGTAACTAATCATGCGAGCTGAGGCAAGATAGAAGTCTTCTTTGGTATCTGAAAAAACAAATCTTGATGTATCAATGGGATAATTGATGACGATTGCTTTTTTACCGTAGATTTCTTTGATGCGCCGCGCCACAACACTGGAGTTAGCAATATACAGGTCTGGCTCCTGTGCGTAGCTTAAGTCTACTTTTCTCATCATCCCAAAAACTTGTTCGATGAGGGGGGCAAAATATCGATAGTCTCCGTACTCCCGTAAATAAGTTTCTGTATCCCATAAAAAACGGGTTACATTATGACAGAAGCAAATATGACGTGCTGTTGGTTTTTTCCGCACTGCTTTCGCAAAACTAGTACTGCTACTGATAATTAGATCGTAATCTTGTAAGTCTAATGCGCGAAAGGCAGGAAAGTAAAAGGGTGCCATCAATCTAAAATACTTCGTAGCACCTGGTATACTTTGTAAGAAGGTTGTATTAACAGCACGTTCTCCTAAGTCTATAGTCTCCTCGGGATCGTACAGGGAAGTATAAACATCAGCATCAGGGTAGCGCTTGCACAGCAATTCAAAAACGCGCTCCGCCCCTCCTTTTTGAGTTAAGTAATCATGAACTAGGGCAATTTTCATACTAAACCTGGTGGATTTACTCTATACCAATTCTTATAGAAATTAGGGCTTGGGGGTTATAAGGTCAGTAATCACCGGAGGAAAGTTTATGACGATTGTCTTTAACGCCGCACCTTCGTTTTAGCAGTTTATAGACTGTTTGGCAATCTACTTTCGCCTCCTATTGATTTTTAAGATACTAAAAATTTGTTTTTCTATTATTAATTTTTAACAAATATTTTGTCATGGAAATTAAGTAAACGAAGTTTATACACTTTTTGGTAAACGCGGAACTTGGGGATTGGGAGAAGTAGGGACTCTGGTGGAGATAAGGAGCAATGGGGATTAGCCATTGGAGATTAAACGCACGCCATTTTACCTTATCTCCTTTGTTCCGAGTCCGAGTCCCTAATCCCTACACTGCTGCTAGGGTCTTGAAGAAATAAGCATTTTGTTCGGCACGCAGCTTATCGCACAATCTACCTGAAGGTAGTTCGACATCGTCATATGTCAGAACTTGGTCTTTGGAAACATCTCGCTTGAGACGACATCCTTCTGCCAAACCAATTGGTAGGAGGTTTTGTTCTTGAACAATGTTGGAATTTTCACATTGACCGTAAGTCATGTAATAACCAATACCATCCAAAGTTTCCCCAGCTTTCAGGTCAATTTTGGCAGTCGTCACAACGTCTACTAAAGGAGCACCGAGAGGGCTTAAGACGTAGTCTTGGAAAAGAACAACACGAGCCACTGACAGTGGTACTTCAAAGTGACAGAGGTGATATGGGGTGTAGAAGCTGTAAAGCGGACCTTCGCCTAACTTATAGAGATTGAGGTAGTGACGTTGCTTCGGGTCGTCATGGGTTCCAAATACAAAAACTCCAGGACCTGGTTTTGCACCAACAACGTAATCTACAATGCCGCCCAATTCTTTCAGTTGTTCGACATCGTACATTCCAGTCATTTCATCTACATGACTTTGAAAGTCATATCCAAACATACCGCGCTTGGCGACTTTCATCCCTGTAGCGTTGGCAACGATCGCTTGTTCAAAAGAGATTTTTGTCCCATCTGCAAAGCTGGTTACCATGTGAGCTTTTTGACCCCAACGTTCGGCAAATGCTTTTTGAGTCGTAGGATTGCGATATGGGTCTTGTAGGCCTTTGATATTACCACATAATAGTGGAGTCAAACCAATACTTTTTACAAAACGATATAAATTCATTTGTACCCCAGGCTGGTCACCGTCACAAGCGGTGAGGATGACGCCTGCTTTGTCTGCATAAACTTTGAGGATGGAACCAATAGTGCCATCCAATTCAGCGTTCATCATAATGACGTGCTTGTGATGGGCTATTGCTTCCATAACAACATGAGCGCCAAATTCCACCGCACCCGTCACTTCAATTAACGCATCAATCCCCTCAGCACGGCACAGCAACATCGCATCATCTGTCACTGCGTACCCATCGTTTGCGATCGCACTTTCCAATTCGCCAACAGAGGAAACAACTTGATAATTCTCAACTCCGGCTTCTGAATATGCACGTTGAGCAGCATCAACATTGCGGTTGGCAATAGCAACCAGTTTCATGCCGGGTACGGAATTTGTGATTTGATTGGCAATTCCCCGACCCATGAAACCTGCTCCAATCATGCCGACCTTGATAGGGTTATGAGCTTCTGCACGGGCTTGTAAGGCGCGATCTACAATAATCATCGATTTCAGTTCCCAGTAGTTGTTAGTTGATAGTTGTTAGTTGTTAGTTGTTAGTTGCAGTACTAGCTATTAGCCATTCATGAAACACTTCCGCCAACGGTCATCATAGACATCAAAGGCCAATTCTTATCCTTCTCAGAAATAACAGTTACTTCCACAGGCCATTGAATATTGAAAAATGGATCGTCGTAGCGCAAACCACGCTCGTAGCCCGGAGTGTAAAACTCACCCACTTGATAAACAACCTCAGCCCCATCTGTCAGTGCTTGATACCCATGGGCAAACATTTCTGGCACGTATAAGGCGCGGCGATTTTCGGCGGTAAGTTCCACACCAATATGTTGAAGGTAAGTTGGAGATTCAGGACGCATATCTATAATTACGTCATAGATAGCCCCACTTATGCAGCGAATCAATTTTGTTTCTGCTGCGGGAGGAAGTTGATAGTGCATCCCCCGCAATGTCCCTTTTTTGTAATTAAAGGATAAGTTGCATTGGGCAACTGTGGGCTTTAAGCCGTGTGCTTCAAATTCTTGAGCGCAGAAAGTCCGCGCAAAAAAGCCTCTGGAATCCGGCTTTTGGTCTAAATCGATAATGTATGCACCTTGGAGTTCGGTTTTCGTAAAAATCATGGGTATCCTCACTTTGTACTGTAACTACACAGGTAGATTAGACAATTTCTGAAACCAATTTGCTAAGTGAAAACTTTTACTATATATTTGATGATGTAGTTTTCGCTTAAAATCTTAAGTGTATCTACTAGAGCAGGCACAACGAACTGCAATGGTAACTCACCTACTAGAGCAATGAAGGGTACGAGCGTTTAAATTTAAGAAGTCCAAATCTCATGGGTTGATTTGGAACTTCTGATAGCGAGTGGGTTTGCTTACCCCTGTCTACTTCTTAACCCAGAAGAAATCTTTATCAATTTGCTGGGTACGAATGAGATACTCGAGCTGCTTTAAGCGAGTGAATCCTCGAGATGTGAAAGTCTCTTCACTCATATCAATTTGAGAGAACACTTCATACAACTGCTGTGCGCCACGCTTGGCATCCCAATCGCATTTAAAGCCTGGTAATACAGTGTTGATTTTCTCAAAAGAGACTCGGTAACTGCGGTTGTCTGCACCTTGAGTCCCAAAACTGAGTTGGCATCCGGGGAAAATTCCAGCAACAATTTCAGCAATTTCTTTAACGCGATAGTTGTTAGCAGTGTCTCCTACGTTAAAGATTTGATTGTGTACGATATCACGGGGTGCTTCTAGGGCGCAAACAATAGCTTTGCAAATATCTAGGGCATGGACGAGTGGACGCCAAGGGGTACCATCACTGGTCATCTTGATTTCTTTGGTAGTCCAAGCCAAACCGGATAAATTGTTCAAAACGATATCGAAGCGCATTCTGGGGGATGCACCAAAAGCCGTGGCATTTCGCATAAAGGTAGGAGAGAAATCATCGTCAGCTAAAGGTCGCACGTCCCTTTCTACTAAAGTCTTGCACTCTGCATAAGCTGTTTGAGGATTTACGGGTGATTCTTCTGTCACATCACCTTCAGTCGCTACGCCATAGACGCTACAGGAAGACATATAGACGAAGCGACGGACACCTGCTTCTTTTGCCAGTTTGGCAAGACGAACGGAACCTTTATGATTAATTTCATAAGTAATGTGCGGTGCTAATTGTCCGGTGGGATCGTTGGATAATTCTGCCATATGAACGATCGCATCCACACCTTGTAGATCTTCAATAGAGATATCGCGAATATCTTTATTGAGGGTCTTGGCTGTCACTTGAGTACCGTTGTACAACCAACCTACTTTATAAAAGCCAGTGTCCACACCAATAACTTCATGTCCTTTTTCCAGAAGTAGAGGTGGTAATAAGCAACCAAGATAACCTTCGGTACCGGTGACTAAAACTTTCATTGTTGTAAATTCCTATGAGTTGATGTGTTCGTAATAACTTGTGCTTTACTGACTACTGCTTATTTCTGCACTGTATGTACGCAGAGTAACACATTATTTTTAAAGTTTTGCAGTAGCGAGTGATGTTGCTTTCATAAACTTTTTCTAGGGCTGTTCGTACATACACGTTGATTTGCCCCCTAACAAAATTGCCCGTGCTTGCTCGTCTTCGTACTTCTTAAAAAAGCACAGGCAAATTTTCTTAATTTACCGAACTGACTGTTGGTTGCAAATGGGATTGTTCGGGAATTTGTGCAACAATCGCTTTGCCTATTTCAATAGAAGATGTTGCCGCTGGGGAAGGCGCATTGCAAACATGGACTGAGTTTTCACCTTGAACGATCAAAAAGTCATCTACTAGCTTTCCGTCGTTCATTAGTGCTTGAGCGCGAACTCCTGCATGAGTTGGTACTAAATCCTCAGATTTGACTTCGGGAATCAGTTTTTGCAAACTTTTTGTGAACACTGCTTTGCTAAAGGAACGAATGATTTCCTTCATCCCTTCATCTGCATACTTGGCAGCAAGTTTCCAGAAAGCAGGATAAGTCATGACCTCGGTAAAGTCTCGCAGGTCGAAGTCAGTTTTGTGATATCCTTCGCGTTTGAGGCTGAGAACTGCATTGGGTCCTGCATGGACGGTACCATCAATCATGCGGGTAAAATGCACTCCCAAGAAAGGAAAATCTGGATTGGGAACTGGGTATATCAGACCTTTGACTAAAGAACGTTTTTCTGGTGTGAGTTCGTAATACTCTCCCCGGAAAGGTACGATTTTTGCTTGTGGATCGACTTGGCCCATCTTAGCAACGCGATCGCTGTGTAACCCAGCACAATTTATAACAAAGCGAGTTGCAAAGCTACCCGTATTAGTTTCCAATACTTGATGGTTACCACTTTTAACGATACGTTCTACCTTTGTATTGAGACGCAGGTCTCCTCCTTGCTGTCTGATAATTTCAGCGTATTTGAGACATACCTGCTTGTAACTGACAATGCCAGTGGAAGAAACAAATATTCCCCCAACACTTGCGACGTGAGGTTCGTATTCTTTAACTTCTTCAGCAGTGATTCTTTTGACATCTATACCGTTTTCCAAACCTCTTTGGTAAAGATTTTCCAAACGAGGTAGTTCTTCTTTATCTGTTGCTACGATGACCTTACCGCAAATTTCGTAATCAATTCCGTGTTCTTGGCAAAATTCCACCATCGTGCGGCAACCATCACGGCAAAACTTAGCTTTAAAGCTACCTGGTTTGTAATAAATCCCAGAGTGAATAACACCGCTATTATTGCCTGTTTGGTGAAATGCCCATTGGCTTTCTTTCTCTAAAACAAGAATACGTGCGTTAGGGTATCGTTTGCCCAAAGCCATCCCGGTGGAAAGACCAACAATTCCCCCACCTATAATTGCAAAATCATACATATACAACTGCCACAGAAACTAGATGAATTATGAATTATGAATTATGAATTATGAATTCTTACTTTCCGAGTCTTCATAATTCATGCTTTTCTTACCAAACTTTCCAAGGAGCCTTGTTTTTCTGCCACAAATCCTCAAGATAATTTTTATCTCTTAAGGTATCCATTGGTTGCCAGAAACCATGATGTTTGTAAGCAGAAAGCTGTTCCATCTCTGCTAATTTTTCTAGCGGCACTTGTTCCCAAACAGTAGAATCATCGGCAATTAAATTAATGACTTCGGGTTCAAGCACAAAAAAGCCACCATTAATCCAAGCTCCATCACCTTCAGGCTTTTCTCGGAAACTGGTAATTTTGGTTTGTTCGTGTCCCAAAACAATAGCACCGAAACGTCCTGGTGGTTGGACTGCTGTCATTGTGGCTAAAGTCTTTTGCTCTCTATGAAAATTCAGAGCTTCTGTAATGTTGACATCACTTACACCATCACCATAAGTGAAGCAAAAAGTTTCACTGCCAAGATGTTCTCTCACCCGTTTTAAACGTCCACCTGTCATGGTGTTGTCACCCGTGTCTACTAGGGTAACTCGCCAGGGTTCTGCGTTCCCAGCATGCACGTTCATCTGGTTAAAGCGCATATCAAAGGTTACGTCTGACATATATAAGAAGTAGTTGGCAAAATACTCCTTAATGACATACCCTTTATAACCACAACAAATGATAAAATCATTGATACCGTGAGCGGAGTAAGTCTTCATGATGTGCCATAAAATGGGCTTACCACCAATTTCCACCATTGGCTTTGGTCTGACGCTTGTTTCTTCACTCAGACGCGTACCAAGTCCTCCAGCCAAAATTACTGCTTTCATGGAGTTATCTCTTTAGTTTCAGGTAGATGATTTTTTTAAGTTATTGAACGTAATAGAGAAAAGGCTTTTTCCGAATTCTCAGTATATAATCTAACTGTAATTTTACTCAAAAGTGTAAAGGCAAGATAAATAAACCCATTTTTCGTGTAAAAAAACGAAAAAGTTTTTTTCACCACCTGAAATAAAAATAAAGGGTAGATGGATAAAGGATAAAAAATTCATCTCGCATTTTTCATCCAAAAACAAACACAAACCTCTAAATTTCTTTAGAGGTTTGCTTTATCCTTCATCTTTTATCTTGGCTCATTTATTACCCCGAACACTTGAGGTTTGCAAGAAAGTGTCACACTTGTTTTCTACAACAACACAAATGCTGCTAAGGGCTTGTTGGTAATTATCCATATCTTCTTGTTCGAGCGCCATTTTGGCAGCGGTTTGCAAATCATCGACGGCTAGCTTGTGGTAGCGACTTGAAACTCCGCCACCATATTGCGCCAGTTCATAGCGAACAATACCTCGCTTTAAATACACTTTTGAAAGCTTGGGATTAATACGCAATGCTTGGTCAAAATCTTCGATCGCTTGTTTGTACTCTTTCTCAAAATCACTGCTATACTGGGCAATTTGATAGCGAACCACACCTCGTTGGAAAAGGGGTTCCGATCTATCTGAACTTAATGAGAGTGCTTTGTTAAAATCTTCAATTGCTTTGTTGTAATCTTGTTGAGAATCTCCACTGTACTTAGCGATTTGAGCACGTACTATACCCCTTCTTACGAATGCTTCTACTTCATTGGGGTTAAGACGCAATGCTGAGTTATAATCTGAGATGGCCAAGTTGTACTCGCGATCCGGGTCACTGCTATACTCTGCAAGTAGAAAGCGAGAATTTCCTCGATTGACGTAAGCTTTTACTTCTTGAGGATTAATGCTCAAAGCTTGATTGTAGTCTGCAAGCGCAGATTCGTACTCTTTTATATTGTAGTGAGCGTTACCGCGATTGACGTAAGCTTTAGCGTATTTCGGGTTTCTTTCAATGGCTTGAGAGAACTTCTCAATTGCTTTTTCGTAATCGCGTACCTTATAAGAAGCATGCCCCTGCTTGTAGAATTCTGCAAAATTTTGAGAATCGCTGCCCTTTTTCTGACCGGCAGCAACCAAAATTGGCTGGGTGTAGGAAGCAGTTTGGGTTGCAAAGGGACGATTTGTAAATTTAATGACTAAGTCTAAATATCCCAGTAACCCAAAACCTAGCAAGCAAAAAATGACGGGGTAGTATCTCCGTTTTTTGGGGGGTCTGTAGTAAGGGATATTTTGACCAAACACCTGCATCGGATTGCGAGGATTAACCCGATTAAATGCAGCGACTGGTTGCGGTATCCGAGGAGGTTGAGTTTGACGTTTTTTGGCTTTGGGTTGCGGTTTCAGGTGTTCTTTATTTGCTATCGCTCTATGAGATGGGAAAGGATCGCGCCCGCCCAAACGCAAAGCCCGTTCGCACCAGGGGCATTTTTCTAGATGATTGCTGTAGCGGTGTTGGGGGTTTACGGTACAAGTCAAGAGGGAATTTTCGGCTTCAGCTAGTGCTAGCAACCAACTTTGAGCACTCGGGCGCAGCAGTGGGTTGGAATGTCCATCCTCAAAACAACGCAGGAAGAGTTCTTGCAAGCTGGGATGGAGAATTTCCCAGGGCGGAGCAATAGGAGTTGTCACGTAAGGAACCCGTCGCTTTTGACTGTAGGTAAAATGCCCTGCAGCAATACGAGCTTCATATGGTGGTGGTTCGCCCATCCCTTGAAAAATTCCTGAGAATGGGTGAGTTCCTTCCATTAAAAGTTGGAATATGAGCACTGACAACCCAAATAGATCGTGAGCGAAAACGCGATCGCATTCAGCAAAAGTTTTGTTTTGAAGTTCTGGTGGAGTGAATTCCGGTTTGCCTACAGGGCAACGATAGACAATCTCATTTTGCGTGTCTTTTACCTGGAACGAATCTGTGTCTACTATCGTCACTAAAGCTGTATCGCCAACCAGAATATTTGACTCATTCACATCCCCAACACAGTAACCTGAAGCGTGTAAGGATGCAAAAGCTGCTGCTAAGTTCCGAGCAGTGCGGATGAGGTATTGGTAATTAAATAAAGGACAGTGTTGGCGGCGAGTTCTGGGGTTGTAGAAGTCAATAATAGGACGCATACCCCGAATGCGAGGCATCAGAAATCCAATGACGCTGTTTCTTCCGTCTGTTGAACGCAGTAACTCCACAGGCCAAGCAATAGAGATATGACCCAAACTGGCTGTTGGATTTTCTGGTGGATGGGCAATCATCACCTCCAGTTTGCGACCTTGTGCGGGAATTGGCTTGTGATAAACTTTTGCCACCAACTCGCTATCGGTTGGTATTGTATAAATACAAGCCTCTCCACCTTGCCCTAAAGTAACGCTGAGGCTGATATTACTGGGTTTTTGATTGGGAAGATAACGTAGTACCTGCATGATATATTTATTCTTATGCCTAATGTATACGATTTGTGACCGTCGTTATAACTGTCCAATTAGTGGCTTAAGGAAGCTATTACTAGCGTCAAGTCATCATCAGTACGTTGCGTAATCCTATCCGATCGCAAAAACCTCACAAGTTGTTCTTTTGCCACTGTTTTGTCGTCTGCATTGGCTGCAAATTCAAACAGAGGAGAGAAAAACGGTTTATGAGGAGCACCTACTGCCATATTCATGGCCAGCATTTGTAGTCCATCAGTCAGGACTCCCACATTTACTATTGCTTGACGCCATACTCTTAATTGTGCTGCATCCAACGCTCCTGGTGAAGTTAAAAAAACAGTTTCATTTATATACTCCCCGCTATCTGGTAAGGTTAGTGCCACCAGGTTTTCTTGTGTGTCTTTCGCTACAGCAACTCCGTCTCCTATCTGTGCTACCGCCACGATTTCAGGGGCAGCCACTGTAATAATCAGGGTACTTGCTAAGTCGGACGGTTGTTTTTCACAGGCTGCCGCCTCCTCCTCCACTGCTTTTCGTGCGGCTATAATCGCATCTAACAGAATGGAACGAACGGCTTCGTCATCAGTTAAGGTTTGTCGGGTAACCTCTTTAAGAGATATGTTGTCAACTGCTGTTTCTACAGCTACCATTGCCCCAACTTTTCCCATGCTTGCAGAACCCGCACCATCTGCTACTGCTGTAACGAGTACACTGTCCGGCAATATTTGCCAGTGGTGAGCATCCTGACAGAGCTGTTTGGTTTTTACGTGGCTCGTACCACACACAGACGCGGCCACTACCCGCCAGTGAGGTACTTGTTTCGAGGTATTCATGAATTGTTGTCTGCTATCACCTGGAGTAAGCCGCATTACCATCAAACAGAACCCCATCCTATGGGGGGTAGCGCTACTTGTTCATCTACTTTAGAATGAGATACGGCTGACATACTAGCTGATAGCCAAACAAACATTTCAACAAAATTTAACCCCGTTAATTTTAAGGGACTGCGTACAGCTATTTGCCCCAAACGATTCATGTTGGCGTTTTCTACACCTACCGTGAAAAAAGCCACTCGCTTACTTGCTTCATCTGCTTGCACGCGCCGTGTCGCTTGGTCGATTACATCTTCAAATTCACCTTGCGGTTCACCATCTGTAATCATAAAGACCCAAGGACGATAGTAAGCAACGCCGTTAGCACGGTATTGAGCTTTGCGATCTTGAATCATGTCCAAAGCTCTGTGAATACCAGAACCCATCGTTGTTAGCCCTTGTGCTGTCAGTATCGGTGGATTGAACTGATCGGCAGTGACAAAGTCTTGTATGATATTGACTTGGCTGTCAAAGGTGACTATTGCTACTTCCACCCTTCTCGCTGCCAAGGAATTTTTGATTAGTTCTTCCTTGAAAGTTTGCAAGCCTTGATTCAATGCCTCAATGGGAGTTCCTTGCATCGAACCGGATGTGTCTAACAGGAGCACACAAGGACAACGGGGCTCTGGGTTCTCCGCGAACTCAACAACTTCATCCAGTTTTAATGTATCCTGCATAACTTCTTGTGTTATGTTATAGTCCAAAGCTCAAATTTCCTTTTCCTCAAAGTATATAGTTTAAAACGGCAATTGCACTATATGTATTGCTTTTGCTTATCTTGGATAGTTTACTATTGATTAAAGAAATTTCTTCTGCCAAGTATCTTACAAAATTGTGAAATCTTACCTGAGACAGAAGTTTTTTCAATGTAAATCTATCAAAAACAGGCGTTGCTCGCTGTCAACTAGTTAGCAAAATTTATACATTACACGTATAGAATACAATGGTTTAGTACCTCTGCTGACATCGAATTTTAAAGATTCAATGTAGAAAGATGATATTTTGGGTAAATCTGATTAAGTCTTCATGTTATTGACCCTCCATTAACTCTAGAACGTTTAATTTGATAACCAAATTAGTAAATTTAAACTTTTTCAAAACCCCTCAATTGTTATTTTATGAAGAAAAATCTAAAAAATAGCTATAATGTATCTTTTACATCTTGTAATATATTTACGTACTGTCAGAATATAAGAATACTACTAAAGACAACCTCAAAAATCATTAAAGACAATGTTCAACAACAGAGTATAACTACAGACGACAAAGTATATTTTCCGGAAACTCTCTAAGAAATGGATAATTTTGGCACTTTCACAAAACTGCGTCCTTCAAGTTTGCTAAGGCACTTATATAGTGCCTCAGAGAGTACCTGTTTGCAAGTACACAGCAATTCAGTGACTTGGTCAATTTACTTAGAACAAGGAAGAATAACTTACGCCACGCATTCTGTTGAGCCCTTCGATCGCCTAGAACGTCATTTACGTCGCCTCAGTCATCAAATTAATAGCATTACGGGTGAAGTTCGCGTTCAATTGCGTTTGATGTTTGAACCTGATGCACAAACTCAATCAACAGAACATACCGCTCGCCAAGAACAGACAATAACCCCTCCTTTGCCTCCTGAATATCAAGCTATATGCTGGTTAGTAAGCGAGCGTTATTTGCATTCGACACAAGCAGCAATGCTGATTCAAGAATTAGTTAAAGAAGTTCTTGAAGCATTTCTTTCAATTCAACAAGGAACTTATCAACTGACAAATTCTCTTTATCGAGTTCCTGTCATTTGCAAGCTAGATGCAGAAAAAATAGTAGAACGTTGCCAGCAAAGATTACACATTTGGCGATCGCTGGCTCCGCATATTTCCTCACCATATCAGCGTCCATATCCAGTTATAAAAACAACCGAACGGGCTCCTACCATATCTGGGCTTGACCCCGGTTTAACGGAATGGATGAAAGGTTTTAGCTTGCGTCATCTAGCAGTGATTGTGAATCAAGATGAATTAGTACTGACAAGAAATTTATATCCTTACATTGCAAATGGCACAGTTTTATTACACGAACCAGATCCACCATTTGATAAATTACCAACAACCTATACTGAAATCTCAAAAACTCCTATCTATTTACCAGAACCTAACAAAAAAGCTGCTCAAAAAGCTGCACTACCTGGTAGTAACATTTCTGGTGACAAAGCAGGAACCCCTACCAAGATAGAAAACTTAGCAAACCATCAGGAACGAGTCCCCACCGCCACTCAAAAAGAAACAGTTCCTGAATTAACAACGTTAAATAAAACAGACGCTGAAGCAGAACAAATCCCATCTACTCCCACAACATCAACAGTTTCTAGAAAAATATATAAAGTTGTTTCTGTAGATGATAGCCCTACAATTCTTAGAGAAATTAGTCGTTTTTTAGAGGATGAAAGTTTTTCGGTCGTTACAATTAGCGACCCACTCAAAGCAGTGATGACAATTATTCGACACAAACCGGATTTGATTTTATTGGACTTGAATATGGAAGGGATGGATGGTTACGAGCTATGTCGGCTCGTCCGCAATAACTCCATGTTTAAGAGAACTCCCATCATTATGGTGACGGGAAGTAAGGGAATTGTAGATAAAGTCAGAGCAAGATTAGTAGGAGCTTCTGGATATTTAACAAAGCCTTTTACACGTGCAGATCTATTAAAAATGGTCTTTATGCATTTAGCTTAATATTTGTTATTTATCTTATTTATAAAGTTATCTTAATAGTAGACTTCTGCCCGGACAATGCTACCATTAACATAAAAATCCCATCATCCGCTCTCTGCCTTATTATAAATAAGTTAAATTATATATCTTCAAACTTATAACCTACTCCAATGACAGTTTTGACAAAAGTAGGATTCGCTGGATCGGGTTCTATCTTCTTCCGCAATCTAGCAACGTGGGTATCAACAACCCGCTCATCACCATAAAAATCACTACCCCAAAGTTTGTCAATCAATTGCGCCCGGTTCCAAGCCCGACCGGGATAACTCATTAATGTTGCTAGCAATTCAAATTCCAAGGTTGTCAGATCTAAAGGAGAATGTTGATTGTTACTCAGAATCCGGTTAGCCGAGCGCTGCTCCATGTCAATTGTAAAGTGTTGGGTACGGTAGATTTGGCTTTGTTTTCCATGACGCAGCGTCCTTCGCAGCAGCGCACGTACACGAGCCACCAATTCTTTAGGGCTAAAGGGCTTGACTACGTAGTCATCAGCTCCGGTTGACAACCCGATAATGCGATCGAGTTCCTCCCCTTTTGCCGTTAATATGAGGATGTAAGGATCTTTAGGGCTAGCTTGCTGTCGAATACGAGCACATACCTCAAGCCCATCCAAAACAGGAATCATCAAATCTAAGATAATCAAGTCAGGGAGTTGCGCCTGAAACACCTGAATCGCACTTAACCCGTCTCGACAGTGGCGACAAGAAAATCCTTCCCTTTCCAAATATAACTGGATTAATTGAGCAATCTCAATTTCGTCCTCAACAATCAAAATCTCCATTGGTCTTAATAAAGATTTTTTGTTATCCGTATCAATAGTAAACTACTTTAGAAAAACTTCATCACAATATTTAATCGGGTTTATCAAAAAACTGGCTTGCAGTCAAACCCCCGCTTGCTTGAGCAACGCTAGGGTAAGCCAGATGCGAACGTAAAATCTCCCTATCCTTTCCTCCTGTAGTTTATAAATCCTTGATAAAGTTGCAATTAACATCAATTAAACTTAGTAAAGGAGTCAGGGATATTGTTCAACGTCCTTGTTATTCCACACTTACGGCGTTGACGCTTGAAAATTCTGCCCTTAGCCAGCAGACCTTCACCGCTGTATTGACGTTTGAAATGTTGGTCGGCGTTCAACAGTTACACATAACGCTTTACTAGAACTTGTGGAACGGGAAAAGTTTTTCTATATCTACGATCCGATCGAATCCAAAACTTAGCGGAAATAGTGAGGGATTCGTCGGATAGCTATCAACAAGCTCGACTGATTGTGGCTAAATTGCAATAAGTGCGTATAATGGCATAAAGTCAGCTTGCAATTTACTGAATAATGCCACAGGATACAGGAACCGCAGTTGAATTTCGCAATGTAACATTCAGTATAAACAAGCGCCCTTTGGTATCAAATCTCAATTTTACTATTTACCAAGGAGAAGCGTTACTCTTACTAGGGCGCAGTGGGAGTGGCAAAACAACAATCATTAAATTAATCAATCACCTTTTGGCACCCACAGAAGGTGAAGTTTTATTTAATGGTATTCCTACAACTCAATGGAATGAAATAAAACTGCGAAGAAAAATTGGTTACGTTATTCAAGAAACAGGGTTATTTCCCCATTTTACTGTGGAACGCAATATTGGTTTGGTTCCTCATTTAGAAGGTTGGAAGCCAAAACAAATAAAAACCAGAGTCTATGAATTACTGCATTTAGTTGGTTTAGAACCCGATAAGTTTGCTCAACGATACCCACACCAACTTTCAGGAGGGCAAAGACAGCGAGTTGGAGTCGCACGGGCATTAGCAGCAGATCCACCTATGTTATTGATGGATGAACCTTTTGGGGCGTTAGATCCCATTACGCGTTTAGAGCTGCAAGAAGAATTCAAGCGCTTGCAGACAGAATTGGGTAAGACTGTTTTGTTTGTAACTCACGATATTCAAGAAGCATTTATTTTGGCATCTAGAATTGGGTTGATGTGTGGGGGTGATTTGGTCGTTTTGGCTACACCAAACGAATTTTTGCAATCCCAACATCCTGAAGCTTTAGCATTTTTGCAATCTTTAAAATTGGCTCTATGAACTTCAGCGACTTCTTCTTGATAAAATACGCTCAAGAGATTCTAGAACGCACTCTCGAACACTTGCTTTTAGTTGCAATTTCTATTGGTATTGCTACTCTGGTAGGTATTCCATTAGGTATATTAATTAGTCGTCAAAAAAATATAAAGCAACCCATTCTTGGCATTGCAAATATTCTGCAAACTGTTCCCAGTTTGGCGTTGTTTGGCTTGCTGATTCCCGTACCTGTTATTGGTGGAATCGGACAAAATCCTGCTATTGTTGCTTTAAGTTTATATTCTTTGTTACCCATCATTCGTAACACGTACACTGGGATTGTGGGTGTCGATCCTGCCATCATAGAAGCTGGTCGTGGGATGGGAATGACAGATAAAGACTTGTTATTACAGGTAGAAATTCCCCTGGCAGTCAGTGTGATTTTAGCAGGTGTCCGTGTTGCCACAGTCATTGCTATTGGAATTGCAACTATTGCCGCTGCAATTGGTGCTGGTGGATTGGGAGAGCTAATTTTTCGAGGCATTGCAGTTGTGAACAATCAATTAATTTTAGCTGGAGCGATTCCTGCAGCAATGATTGCTTTACTGGCTGACTTTGCTCTTGGTTGGTTAGAAAAAAGATTAACAGTGACTAAGTAATTACTGACCACCTGACCTGTAACTGTGTTGATTATAAAAGGGGGAAAGGAGTGCCGTGAAAAAAATTTTGATCTTTTTCCTTTTAACTTTTGCTTTGGTTTTAGGGGTAGCGAGTTGTAACTCTCAAAATAATGGAAGAAGTGGAGGGGATATTGTTGTTGCTTCTAAAGGTTTTACCGAACAAGACATTTTAAGTGAACTTTTGGCACAGCAAATTGAAGCAAAAACTAACCTCAAGGTCGAGCGTCGTCGCTTCACTAGTTCTTTTGTAACTCATCAAGCTATTACGTCTGGTAAAATAGACGCTTATGTTGAATATACAGGTACGGCTTTTACCGGTATTTTAAAACAAAAAACAATTAGCGATCCAAAAGTTGTTTTTCAACGACTAAAACAAGCTTATGCCCAACAGTTTAATTTGGAAGTTATGGGTTCTTTGGGCTTTGAAAATACTTTTGCCATGACTGTACGCGGTGAAGATGCCAAACGTTTCAATATTCAAACTCTGTCTGATGCTGCTCGATATACACCTCAATGGCGTGGAGGTTTTAGTTATGAATTTATGGAACGAGAAGATGGTTTTCCTGGATTGGCAAAAGCCTACGGTTTGCGCTTTGCTAAATCTCCTCGCATCATGGATTTAGGGTTGATCTATCGATCGCTATTGCAAAAGCAAGTGGATATGGTCAATGGCAATTCCACAGACGGACAAATTGCTCGCTTGGGTTTGGTGGTGCTAAAAGATGACAAGCAATATTTTCCACCTTATGAAGCAACTCCCATAGTCAGGAAGGAAACATTGCAAAAGTATCCTGAATTAAAGAAAGCGATCGCCGAACTTGTGGGTACAATCTCAGCAGACGAAATGCGGCGAATGAATGATTTAGTTGAGGGTGAGTTACGGGATATTAAAGAAGTTGTGCAACAATTTCTCAAATCAATAGGTGTAACCGAAACAAGCAAGCTTTAAAGGTGCAGTAACAAATTACTTACTTTCGCACATACGGTATACAACATTCACCGTACATTCTTGCCCTTACATTAATATATTACAGTGTTTGTTTATTTTAAATTTATTTTTTTAATAAGACGCACTGCAGTATTTTAACCAGAGTAAAATACCGTGTAGTGCACAAATATCAGCTGGCCTCATCTGTGGATGGGGTTTTTTTTAATGTGTGGCATACTGCCCTATCTGCCTATATTAGCGCTTGTCATTTTTTCATGTCAATCGTTCATTTAAAAAATCCTTAATGGTGACCAGTTACGTGGTTATTGGTTAGTGGTTAGCCCAGTGCTACAGGCGGTGAGTCCAGTGCTGCAGGCGGGTTTCCCGCGCCCTGGCAACTGGTGAGTCCAGCCCTGATAGCGCAGCGTGGCACTTTCGTGCCATAGGCGGGTCTCCCGCGCCCTGGGGACTGGCGAACAAGGGAGGGCGTATAGCCCTTGCGGGCATAGGCAACGCGTAGCGTCTGTGATAGGAGATTAGGATCGTCGGTCACTGGTTAAGTGATTACTTAAGCTGGAGCAAAAGCTCCGATGGGAATGGGTACGATTTGAGGACTGGTCAAGCAGGTTCCTTGTCTGTACCAAATTCCCTCTACTTCAAAAGCCTCAAATTCAGTTGTCAGGATTGCCCAAGTTCTTTCATTCAATCCACCAGAATAAGTCCAAGTAAATCGGCTTTCGCTCCGCAATCGTTGCTCTAGTTCTGTCAAATCTTCAGGTAGCCAAAATCGAGTCATCACCCTTTGAGTTGCAATCTCTGGCGGAGTTTGTAGCAAATCAGACATTGCTTGATTGACAATAATTTGTTTGTGGTTATCTTGTCGGACAATACTAACTGGGCGTTCGTTTTCTGCTGCGGCAATGATTCGATACAGCAATTCAACAGGCAAGTGTAACTGACTGCAAAAAACTGAACCTGTGGGCAAAAGAGTTTCAGCAGTTTCAGCCAGTGAAGGTGGTGTTTGATCGACCATCCATCCAAAGAACTCAATTGGGTGTTTGCAACGTTTCCACCCTATTTTTACTTTCCCCTTAATTTTTGCTGCCGTTTCCGACAAAGCTTCTCCATAGTTTTGAGCAAGATAGATAGCATCTTGTTTTGTAGGGGCGTGAATAGAAACCCCTCGGTGGGACAACTTATAGCTCCACCCCGCTTGATTGAGAACTCTAAGAACACACGCACTCATCTCTCACACCTTCTATTTATTATGTGAAGTGATAAAAATGTTGTTGCCAAGTCATAGCAATTTGGAAATTTGAATTGTAGATTTTGGGTTTTGGATTCAATCATCGATCGCATATTACTGCTCAGACCAACAACAACTTGGCCATCAATGGGTGTATTATTTACAGCACCATATAATTGATGGCAAATTAGCTTAACAGCCCCGTTAAGCGTTTTTGTTTTGAATGATGTCCATTATTTAATAATAGTCAACGAATGTCAGCAAAATATATGTTTTTTCTTATAGAATTTATAGAATTCCTGTTAAGAATTGTGTACGTATATACCTTTCTCTAAGTAATAATAAATCTTTAAATAAATAAACAAAAATAAAGATATTAGCAGTCCGTGTAGGATTTACAAACACCTCTTCCTTGTCTTCCTTGTCCTCCTTATCTCCTTTGTTTAGCTCTCAAAGAGGATTGCTATATTAGCAGTGAGTAGTGACTCGAAGAGTCACCGCTCGCCGAGCGCTACTCACTGCAAGGAAGCCCGTGAAGGAATCGGCACGGGTTGAGGAGTTGTCAAACAGGTTCCCTGTCTGTACCAAATTCCCTCGACTTCAAAAGCCTCAAACTCAGTTGTGAGAATTGCCCAAGTATGTTCGTTGAGTCCACCGCAATAAGTCCAAATAAATCGACTTTCATTGCGTAAACGCTGTTGCAGTTCTGCTAAATCTTCCGGTAGCCAAAATCGGGTCATGACCCTTTGAGTGGCAATCTTCGGAAAAGACTGTAACATATCAGACATTGCTTGGTTAACAATGATTTGCTGGTTGTTGTCTTGTCTGACAATACTAACCGGACGCTGATTTTCAGATGCTGCAATCATGCGATACAACAACCCCGTTGGTAGGTACAACTGGCTGCAAAAAACTTTTTCTTTGGAGAAAATGCGATCGCGAAGCGGCTGCTTTGCAGCATCGCCATTGGCGCAAGCCGTACCCGGCTTATCCCTAGTGTCAGCAGGTGCGGGAATTTTTTGCAAACCCATCCAACCGTAAAACTCGATGGGATGCTTGCAGCGTTTCCATCCTATTCGCACTTTCCCCTTAATCTTTGCTGCGGTTTCTGTCAAAACATCCCCATAGTTTTGTGCAAGGCGGGTTGCATCTTGCTTTGTAGGGGCTAGGATAGACACTCCTTCAGAAGACAGCTTATAGTTCCAACCTGGTTGATTGAGGACTTTCAGAACGCTCATACTCATCTATTACACCTTCAGAATTGTCATGTAAGCACTTAAAAGTTTGTTGCCAAATTATCTTTCGTTCTTGCTCAGGAATGCCCAAGGTAGACGTGATAATGGCGAAGTCTCCTGGTGTAGGCAGTACTTCCCCTCTGGCTAGCGCTTGTAAGTTTTTGATTCCAAGGTGCCTTAGTTTTGTCATGTTGACTCGAACCAACTCCGCAATCGTTCTTGGGAGGTAAGTTTGTTCGGGTTTTGAGAAGTTGGAAGAAGTTCTTTTAGCCAGCCACTCACACAGCATCTCTTCGATTGCGTCGCTTTGGGAAATTCCCTCACGAGCACAGATGCTTTTAAATTCTCGCGCTATTTCCACGAGAACATAGCCACTGACTTGTTTGTAATCAGCAGAACGCCTTTTGTCAGTCATGTCTCTTGGTCATTCCATAGACTGTTGATATCATGCTTGTCCTTATTGTCCCGCATTTAACCCAAATTGTTGGAATGGGAATTAAATTACTAACTCTTCATCTTACGCCAATTTTGAATGAATTCTTGACATAAAAAAATGACAAACGCTAGTATTAATTGGGAAGAGTATTTATTGTTGAATTTGAAAAAGAAACAAAAAAGGTAGATGCCCCTGAGGAGTTGTTCTCGAGTGAAAGACAAAGCATTTCCCCAGCTAGCTTTTATGGTTGGCAGCTAGCCGTAAAACTGAATTAACAGAATTTGTGGAGTTATACTTTAGCCCTCAAACACTTATTATAGGGCAAAAATACTGAGTTGGATACACTCTACTGCAAAATACGCAAGTGCTTAATTGATTGGTTAGCAAGTGTTAAATAGGCGGGCATAACAGCCCGCCTGATATTTAAGGTAATTATTTTTTTTGAAAGCGCCCGTTAGGGCGTTTTACTTTTCCGGCGGTAAATCGACGCTGTAAAGAGTTTTGCCCTCTAGGTTCAGCAATGCCACTGTCATCACTTCTGTATCGCTGTTAATTTTCACAGTTCCAAAAAATTGGTAACCATCACTTGGGGGTCGATTTGCTTGTAAATTTGTGGGAATGCTTAGGAATTTTAATTGCGGACCAAAGGTATTATCAAGTCGATTCGGTCCAAAAGTACCGGAGTTAATAGGACCTGCAACAAACTCCCAGAAAGGTTTAAAGTCGGTAAACTGTGCTTGATTGGGGTCGTAGTAATGGGCTGCTGCATAATGTACATCAGCTGTTAACCATACTACATTCTTAATGTCATTGCGATAGATAAAACGCAATAGATCTGCAAGTTCAAGTTCCCGCCCCAAAGCAGCACCATCTCCGTTTGCTAAATTTTCAAAGTCAGTAGAACCATCGGGAACCACCAATCCAATTGGCATATCACTGGCAATAATTTTCCAAGTTGCTGTCGATTTCCGCAATTGATTTTTTAACCAGCGCACCTGGGCGTTGCCTAAAAATGCCGTTTCCGCACTTTGTTCCGTTTGGCGATTTGGTGTGTTGGGTCCCCTATAGCTGCGCTCGTCAAGCATGAAAATTTCCAGCGAAGGACCATAATTAAACGAGCGATAAATTCTGCTAGGGTCTTGACCGTTGATGTCGATGGGGAAATATTCTAAGAAAGCTTGATTTGCTCGTCTTGCTAACAAAGAAACATCTTTAACCGTGTAGCGACTATCATCAAGAATTTCACCTGGATACCAATTGTTGGTTGTTTCGTGGTCATCCCACTGAGCTATTATGGGAACTTCAGCGTTAAAACGCCGGACGTTCTCATCTAATAAATTGTAAATGTAGTTACCTCGAAACTCCTCTAGAGTTTCTGCAACTTTTGATTTTGCTTCTGTCGTAATATTTTTCCAGATGCTTCCATCATCCAATTTGACTTCTGATTGGATTGGACCGTCGGCGTAAATAGTGTCACCGGAATGGATGAAAAAGTCTGGGTTGAGTTTCCGGATAGTTTCGTAAATTTTCATACCCCCAAAGTCTGGATTAATACCCCATCCCTGACCGGCAGTATCCCCCGCCCATGCAAAAAAGATATCTCGTTGACCTTTATAAATGGGAGAAGTTCGGAAAGAACCGATCGCGGGTTCGCTTTCTTTGCTTGTATCATCCAAATCTTGAAAAATAACTCGGTAGTAAATCTTTTGATCTAAAGGTAAGTTCTTAAGATAAACCCGTGCTGTATAATCGCTGACTTCCAAAGCGTTGGGTCCAATCACGCGTTGTGCATTTCGGAGAGATTCATCTAGACTGTATTCCACTATCAGCTTTGCCGGTTTGTCTGTACGACTCCAGATAACAGCCTTATTACCACTGATGTCGCCACTGGCTACACCATATGGGATGGTAGGACGGTCTGTTTTGACGATCGCTGGTGCTTGGGCAAAAACTCGCGCTCTTGATAGAAAATCTGTAGCTATGATTCCACCACTTGTCATAGCTGAAGTTATCAAAAACTGGCGTCGATTGAGCTTTTGTGGAGAATTGGAGGTCATAAAAATATAAAGGTAGTGAGTGGTTAGTGGTGAGTTCAGCCTTGGATGGGTTTCCCAACCTAGGGAACTATCGAACCTCAAGGGTTAGTGATGCTCTAATCTCTACACACTTTGCACCCTAATCTTAAATATCAACTTAGAAATGCAAGCGATCGCGTTCTTTAACACTTTGAAAGTTATCTAATGAAGTATTTAGTTGTCAATCATCTCAATGACTTGTCTTTTTTTAAAAAATATTAAACTTGTAAAAATTAAGTAATTATTTTTTTAGCTAGCGATCGATAATACTTTTTGTTTATCAAAAGTTTTTTTTATTTTTACAGAATTCTTACAATACTTATTCTTTTATTTGTATTATTTTCTACTGAAATGGATAAAATATTAAAAATTATAAAATTATTGTATTGTTAGCTTATTTTTCTCAAAAAAGCTTTAATTAAACTAATTTTTCTGCTATCTTAACTTTAGTATAATCATTTAATGCATAACCCAAGTTAACATTAATTAAACATTCACACTGTTGGTAAAGTAACCAACTCATTATTTTTGAGAACCTCTTATCCTAATAGTTGTCACAAATGTTATTAGCAATTACGCTCGCAATAATCGGTCTTTCCCCCCTTGTAGTTTTACTGTGTATGGCTTGGGTATGGGCAAAAACAGAACAATCGAAGTTCCACGAATTTGGAGATTAATCTGACCGATTACACAGCGAGCGCTAACCAGTGATCGGTGAATGCTCGAAAATCACTGGCTAGCGATCGCTGCTACCAAGGCAATTGGCTACCATCCCAGGAAAAAAACTTTCCGCTATCATTTTCTTGAAGTTGCTCAATAACACTAAGTAATTGAATGACTGTTCGCTCTATGGAAAATAATTTTTCAGGTGGTACGTTGGCTTGAAACGGCTTAGAAAGTCGAGTATCAGTTGTACCGGGATGTAAGGAGACAACTATAGTGTTGGGGCTAGTTCTTTTATATTCAATCGCCACTGTTCGCAGGAACATATTAAGAGCTGCTTTTGAGGCTCGATAACCATACCATCCTCCAAGTTGGTTGTCACCAATACTCCCTAATTTTGCAGAAATGCAAGCAAAAACACTATGCTCTTTGTGACGCAACAAGGGTAACAGATGTTTGGCAAGTAAAACCGAGCCAATACTGTTAACTTGGAAATAGCGCATTAAGTTTTCAGAATTAATCTGTCTTAAACTTTTTTCTGGTTCTAGAGACGATTCATGCAATATACCCACACAATTTATAACTAGGTGAAGTTGCTTTACTTCCGTGCTTATCTTTTGAACCACTTGAGCAATTTGTGATTCATCCGTAATATCCATTGATAAGCAAGTTAAGCGTTCGCGATATCGATCGGCCAAAGTTAACAATTCAGAAGCAGAATCTGGTTGACGATAGGTTGCATAAATTTTAACAATTTTATCATCTTGCAGCAGTGTTTTTACAAAACCCAAACCTATACCTTGACTGGCTCCTACAATCAATACATTGAGATTCTTAATTTCTTGAAGAAAAGACATTTTGTCTAACTCAGCAGCTTCGCTAATAATTGTAATTATTTCCTACATAATTTTAATAATTTTTGCGATTCTCTGAGTGGTCTATTTCCCAATGCAAAACCTACTGAAAATTTTATCTAATACCGATTCTGTAACCTCCTCTCCAGTAATTTCTCCGAGTGCTTGAATTGCACCTCGCAGGTCAATAGTCCAGAAATCAAGAGGTAGCTGTTGAGCGATCGTTTCCCTGACTTGTTCTAACGCCATTTTTGCTTTCACGAGTGCGGCTGCTTGTCTTTGGTTAATCGCTAAATCTAAGTCAGAAGCTTGTACTTTATCGACTCTGACTTTTTCCAAAATCGCTGCTTCTAGAGCATCAAGCCCCTGGTTTTGAGCAACGGCTGTCTTAACAACATGACTGATACTTTTTGGATATTGCACTTCTTCTGGTGATGCTAGGTCAATTTTGTTAATCACTAAGATCAAAGGACGGTGTTGCACTTGTTCGTAAATTTCTCCATCACCTGCTGTCCAACCTGTTGAAGCATCTACCGTCAACAGCACTAAATCCGCCCCACTTGCAGCACGTCGGGAACGTTCAACCCCAATTTTTTCGACTTGGTCTTCTGTTTCGCGAATTCCGGCTGTATCTAAAACCTGCACCGGGATTCCACCGACAACTAACTGTGATTCCACAACATCGCGAGTTGTACCGGGTAAGTCAGTGACAATAGCGCGATCGCTTCGACTCCAAGCATTCAACAAACTTGACTTACCGACATTGGGACGCCCAACGATCGCAACTTTTAACCCCGTGCGAAGGAGTTCGCCTTTGTCAGCAGTTGCCAAGATGTTGGTTATTTCTGCTGCAACTCTTTCCATGTCCGAGATGACTTTAGTTTCATCTAACGGTGGTAAATCTTCTTCAAAATCAATTCGAGCTTCGATTTCCGCTAAAATATCCAAACAACTAGCCCGTAACTGACGGATGGGATTGGCTAATTTTCCTTGCAATCCTGCTAAGGCGGCTTGTGCTGCTTGAGGCGATCGCGCACCGACCAAATCAGCAATACTTTCTGCCTGAGTTAAATCCAGCCGCCCGTTTAAAAATGCCCGCAGGGTAAACTCTCCCGGCTGAGCCAGTCTAGCCCCATTTTCCAAACACAGCTGCAAAACCTGCTGTACTGCCATGATTCCTCCATGACAGTGAAATTCTACTACATCATCACGAGTATAGGAACGAGGTGCTTTCATAATCAGCAAAAGAGCCTCATCCACCACTTGGCGTGTCTGTGGATGGCGGATATAACCGTAAAGGATACGGTGGCTTTCCCAAGCTTGACGCCCAAGTGCGTGAAACAAAGTTTGAGCAATGTGCATTGCTTCCGTTCCGGAGACACGCACGATCCCAACACTGCCTTGTTGCGGAACAATAGCAGTCGCGATCGCGGCAATGGTTCCAGTGGTTGCAAAGTTTTCTGACATTCAGTTACGATTAATAGTTAATTGCAAAAAATTATACTTATACCATTTTGCATAAGCGGATTGTCGATTTTGGATTGAGAAAGTCATATATAGACACCGATAACATTTTTGGGCTTTTGATAAGGTAGTCCCTCACAAACCAACTGAGCAACCCAATATGTTTTTTGATTAAAGATACGGCGTACTAAACGAACATACTTAATCTTTGAGTTTAAACCGTGCCAGATTACAAGGTCGTTAGTGATTGTGGCTTTGAGCTTCAAACCAGACCATTCAACAACGTTACCAGTCCAGCGAATACCTTGTTTATTGGTTTTACCTTCTAAAGATGCAAACTGACCTTTCTGTTTAAATCTAACCTTCTTAGCCTTGCCAAACATCATTCGTTCTAAAGCTTTAAATGCTCTAGTAGCTATTTTTTGAATGGTATTAGCATCAAGGTTAGACTTAATCCAAACACTAGCTATAGCTGTTAAATTAGCGAAAGCCTCTAACTCGTATTCGCTAAACCTGTAGGCTGAACGTGCTTTTTGAAAAGCTGTAGCACGTTCTTTTTTGCTATTTTTTGGGATGAATTTAGCTGGCTGATACAGTTCAGAATTACGGACTAGTTCTATTCGAGCTAATCCTTCTGATAATACAGCGTTATATACCTGTCTTCCTGTTTCTAATCTGGCTGCAAGTACAGCCATATCCTGAAATGTCGTTTTTAATGGAATTTCAGTTATAAAGCTAGGCGTTTTTGCTGCCAAGATCAAATCACCCCCGTTACTTATTTATTAACTGACTACATTTTATCATACACAGTACTTTTGAGGTATGTGAGGTACATCAATTGCAGAATCACTTTTAAACGTCGGAATTTGAATTAGATCCTGTAACTCATCAACTCCGAATCTGCTATAGATACAGAAGAGCAAACTAATATTCCGGCAAATGTCTTACAAATTTAAATCAAACAATAATGTTGTATATTTATGCAAATATCACGTTATTGTTTGCCCAAAATATAGGCGAAAGGTACTAGTCAATGCTGTTGCATCTAGGCTTAAAGAATTGCTTGCTCAAATAGCAGTCGAGATTAAAGTCGAAATCTTGGAAATGGAAATAATGCCAGATCGCGTACATCTATTGATAGAGGTCGAGCCTCAATTTGGGGTACATAAAGCCGTAAAAAGATTTAAGGGGGCTACTTCTAGATATTTAAGATTAGAGTTTCCTGAGCTAAAAAGTCGGTTACCTTCTTTGTGGATTAATTCTTACTTTGTTTTAACAGTAGGAGGCGCACTGCTAGACGTAATTAAAATGTACATTCAAAACCAAAAAGAAACCTGACGGCGAATTTATTCGCCTGCTTCGCCTGCGCCTAGCCCCATAAATAGAATTTAGGGGCTACCCCGGCGCGATTTATTTGGTGTACCGATTCAGAAGATGTTGCAAGCAACTTCCGAATTTAATACGGAAATGTCAGCAAAAACTAATGTGTACGCCAAAATCGGCAAAAATAGGCAAGAGGCAAGCAATTATTTGTTACCATTCCTCATGTCATATTATTAAGCTAGGTACCCACGGGCAAAAGCCCACAACATTTTTCATAAACACCCGTGAAATGGGCAAAAGCCCCGTCTCTTTAGAGCGGGGTGGCCTACCCCCTATGTTCAAAGGAGTTAATCGTGGAACAACCAAAAATTAACTGTGCTGAAGCTTGCGTCAATGGCTGTGTTTTGGGGGATAAGTGTCCCAATACAGAGTTTAGAGAAGCTACTTCAAAATTTATTGAAGATACTCCCTTAGACCAGATGATAGAAATAGCCGAAGTGGCAAGAATGAAAAAACTGATGGAACCGCCTAAATGGGTATTTCCCGAAGATACTTAATTACGATAAAGGATGAAGGAGAAAAAGTTTTGTATTCACTTCATCCTTTAAATAACAGTTTTTTGCAAAGTTGCTATGACTCCATACATTTGAACTGGATCGAGAACCCGTAGCAGACTGCTTTGAGTCACAAGCCCGAGTTCTTTACCTCCATCCCAAGACACGACTAATCTTTTTGTGTGTCGTCGATGCATTTCCCGCAAAGCAGTTAAAAGAGAATCTTCCGGGCTTAATAGAAAAAGCGGTGTACTCATAACAGACTGCGCCCGAACTTCTGTAAAATTAATTTGCAGTGCTTGGAATTGGACAATATCTCGCTCGGTAACGATTCCTACAGGAACGTGAACGAAATGTCCCAAGTCTAATTCTGGATATTGTTCGGTAATGACAACACAGCTAATTTTATACTCTGCCATGACTTGAGCTAAGCTCAACACTGAAGCAGTGACCGGCGCACGAATGACTTGGGTGGTCATAACATCTCCTACGCGCATAAGTTTGAGGAGATGGATGGGGCGCAAAATACTACGAATACTTTCATGAGAGACAACTCCAATGAGTTCTCCCTTCTGTCCTAAAATCGGTAGATGACGAATGCGGTAGCGCCGAAATAAAAATAGAGGGGCAAAAATATCTTTAAAAGTCGTTTGAGAGAGTGTAATCACTGGTTTTGTCATGACTTCAGCGATTGTCACTTTTTCAAAGGGTATACTTGCTGCTGTCAGCCGCACAATATCCCGTTCTGTAAAGATTCCTAACAATTTTGTTTCCTGCACCACCAAAACACAGCTCGAACCAGTCTCATAGGTAGGAAAACCATATTCGTGTGAATTGGCATTAGATAACGAACAACTGTGAATCCGCCTTTGATTCATTAAAGCAATAACATCTATGAGTCGTGTGTCAGTTGTAACCGTAAGTGGATTATAGTCTATTGCTGCTTCTATTTCAGGCTCACTGGGCTGTAGGTCATCAAATTGCATGGCTAGTTTTACAAAGGAACATGGCGCTCTGTTTCATAATGTACCAAGTCTTAACAGAATTCCTCATTTATTTATTTATTGTTTAGATTAGTAACTTTTCTTAGCTGAAGGATGAGAGATGGAGGATGAAGGCTTGACAAAATATACTTTGCACGAAAGTATGTTGTTCACGGAGATACATAGGTATTTGTATTTCTTATTTGATAAGGAATAAAGTATAAATTTTTTATCCTTTACCCTTTATCCTTTATCCTTGTTAGTTATTTATGTCTAGTACCACTTGGAATCGCCATCACGTCCTTTCTCTTTCTGACTTCACAAATGCCGAATATAACACTGTCCTGCAAACAGCTGCCAGTTTTATGGAAGTCTTGTCTCGCCGGACAAAGAAAGTACCAACTTTACAGGGACAGGTGGTGGCAAATTTATTTTTTGAACCATCTACCCGGACTCGCAGTAGTTTTGAACTCGCTGCAAAGCGGTTGTCAGCCGATACGCTCAACTTTGCTTCAGCAACTTCTTCTATAACCAAAGGAGAAACAATTCTCGATACGGCAAAGACTTACCTGGCAATGGGTACTGATATTATGGTGATCCGCCATAAGGAAGCAGGTGTTCCCCAGGCGATCGCAGCTGAAATGGATCGTTTGGGAGTACGGGTCAACGTCCTCAATGCAGGTGACGGTCAACACGAACATCCTTCGCAAGGATTGCTTGACTTGTTTACTATTTGTACTCTCCTTGATGCTGACTCTCCCCAGATTGAACTCCTTAAGGATAAAAAGATTGCCATTGTTGGAGATATTGTACATTCACGGGTTGCCCGCTCAAATATTTGGAGCTTTACTGCTAGTGGCGCTCATGTCCATCTCGCAGGACCACCCACACTTTTACCGAAATTATTTGCGAATTATGGCGAAGATCAACCAGGTAAATTGTTTCTTCACTGGGAATTAGAGCCTGCTTTGCAAGATGCTGATTTTGTCATGACTCTGCGCTTGCAAAAGGAACGGATGACCGCTCATTTATTGCCCTCGTTGCGAGAGTACCATCAAATGTATGGTATTACGCATTCAAGATTGGAACTTTGCAAACCAGAAGTCAAAATTTTGCATCCCGGTCCCGTCAACCGTGGTGTTGAAATTAGTTCTGAAGTGATGGACGATCCTAAATTTAGTCTGATTCAAAATCAAGTCAGCAGTGGTGTTGCCATTCGTATGGCTCTTTTGTACTTAATAGGCAGTGGAAAAAGTTAGGACAACAAAAGCATCATTGCTAAAGCCCTCTACCTTCTTCAAGAAGCTGCGGGAAGTAAATCTACTGCTTCTGTGTTTTTATGCTCTTTCAGAAATAAATGCCCGAGCGCAAACAAAACTTCTGCCTTTTCTGTATCTGTTGCTTGCGCGATCAGCACTTTTAAACTCACGGGAGAATCCATCGCCAGACGAGATTTCGCAGGGTTTTTGGCTTCCTCTGGGAGAAAATTTAATACAGCAAAGTAATCGCCAGCTCTTAGATCTTGCTTACCATTCATAAATCGACTGAGGCTACTCTCGTTGACTCCTGTCGCCTCAGAAATCTCTCTGGCGGTCAACCCACTTTCCCTAATCGCCTTAATCAAAATTTGCTGGTGATCCATCTTCTTGCTAAATAGCAATTTTTGCTATACTATTTTCTCATTAGCAATTTTTGTAATGAAAAAACATCTGTTTGTTATTTCAACAATAACAAATCAGTTGTGGAAGTGCAATTTCCTAGTTGAAGGTTGCACGGGAACTAAAAATACGCCCTTGTCTCGGAGGACAGGGGCTACAATTTTGTAGTTTTTATCTACCGCTATTATGACTCAAAACAATTCGGAAACACAAGGGATATATTACCTAGCTCAAGCAACCTGCTTGCTCGTTTGGTCTCACTATACTGTCGTCAAGGAGGTGCTTTGAATGGCAAAGCTCAAACCCACGACTCACAAAACCAAAAATTTCTCTAAAGATGAAGCCCAGGGATTTAGTGCGCTCGCTCGTAAGGCAATAGCGTTTTGCGATCGCTATTACCCTTCATCTTACAGGCTTTCAATTTCGGTTATGGCAGGCTTTACAGTGTTTCGATTGTCGAGGTGAAATCATGATTGCTACTATAACCGAGCATCAATGGTTTATAGTTCGCGGTTGGTTGGATAACGAAGAATGGGGAGACGAACCAGCAGATCCCGATGATGTTTGGTCTGTAGGAGATCGCGTTCGTTTGAGAAACAGCACTGTAGAAGGAACTGTTTGTGGAAAGCAACAGAAATCTGTTTTAGTTGTCTGGAATGGGAAAAACACAGCCATTCCCGTTGAGCCTGAGTTGTTATTGAGACTGACGCGGTTCATTCCACAAGATTTAACTTGGCTAGCGGCTGAAAGTTTTGCTGATGACTCCAACTTAAAGCATCTAAATGGGAATACTAAGAACGAGCAAGGACGATGGAATATTTCGGAGCGATCGCCTTATATCGAGTCGTCTACCTCAACAGTCTCAGATAAAAGTCGTACAGGTTTTGTACGAGAGAACCAAATAGGACAGCATTGGTTACAGAAGTCAACTTCCACCAATGGTTCTGATGTTGGCAAGCTGTCAGATTCAGAGGATGCTAGCGGTGTTGGTCAGTTATTACTGGGGGGTACTGTAAATAGCCCTAGTAAAAATCTTGAACAGTCCAATCCCTACTCTGGTGAAAACAACCCCACTCATGACTTACCCACCAGTAAAGATAGACCTAGTAAAAATCGCAGAATTCGTGGCGAAGGTAACGGTACTATCTACTGGCGCACCATTACCAAGAATGGAAAAGATTACCCGCAAGCCTATTATCACTGGAAGGAGAACGATCGAAAAAAAAGCAAGTACATTCCCAAACATTTGCTAGAACTGGTTCAACAGGCAGAGAAGCAGAAACGACCAGTCAGAGAAATTTTGGCAATACTGGGTAGAGACGTTTTACTGGTGGGTAAGGAAAACAGCCCTAGTAAATTTCTACAAGAGTTCTTATCTACCAGTAAAAACAACCCCAGTAATTCCGGGGAACAGGCATTACCCACCAGTAAAAACAACCCCAGTAATTCCGGGGAACAGGCACTACCCACCAGTAAAAACAACCCCAGTAATTCCGGGGAACAGGCATTACCCACCAGTAAAAACAACCCCAGTAAAGCCGGGGAACAGGCGCTACCCACCAGTAAAAACAACCCCAGTAAAGCCGGGGAACAGGCGCTACCCACCAGTAAGAATAACCCCAGTAAACCCCGCCGAAACAAAGGCTCAGGTACTGGTTCCATTCAATGGAAGACTATTACCCTCAATGGTAAAGATTATCCCCAACCTTGGTATCACTATGAGGTTTGGATTGAGGGCGATCGCATTACCAAAAAGAGCAAGTATATTCCCAAGCGACTACTGACTAAGATTCAGGAGCTAGAGGCACAAAAAGCTGGAGTGACCGAAATTTTAGAAGTCCTGGGAGGAAAAATTTAAGTCGCTCAAGTTTCCTCGGTTATTACTGGTGGGTATTGAGAACAGCCCTAGTAAGTTCGACAGCACTAAAAATAGCAGTAGGCTGTATTAGGTAAATCTCAATAGAGAAGTTTTTGGACAAATATGTGTAATATAGCAATCCTAAATCATTTGTAAAAAATTTAGATTGCTAATAGCTAATGCTCAAAAAGCAATTAGCTATTATCCATTAGCTATTAGCCATTAGCAGTCTTCACTCTTATTTTTATATTTCACCACTTCTTGAGTTTCTTAATATTTTGATAGGATTGAATTTATACGTTGATGCTGTTTTAGCCAGATTTTACAAGCCTCTTTAACGAGTTGTTTCTCTTCTTCAGTTAGGGTTTCTTCATCTAATCCAAAAGCTAAAATCTTAGCTGCTCTTGCAGCCACATCATATTTAACTCCATGCTTAACCAATTCAATATGATATATTGTTTCCTTTTCTTTAATTGACATCGATTTACTATACATAAGTTTTTATGTTTTTATTCTTTAAAATAAGGCACTTAATATAAGAATGTTAATTTTCTTCATACAATCGCACCACCCTAAAGAAATATAAATAATTCCTTTCTTAGGTAGATGACAAATCTTCAAACTAATAAAATCGTGCTGATTTATATGGGCTGCAATGCTTTGCACCTTTACCGATGTACTTCAATTTGCCTGAAAAATACCGAGATCGAAATCTTAAAAAAAGCTAAATTTATACAATCGGTTAAAGACACTACTTCTGCAAAAAGTTGACAGCTTCCTTTATTAGTGTCATTAATGCCTGATTTTCATCGGAACTACCGATAGATGTTCTGAAATAGTACGCATCTAATCCTGGTTTTAAACCAAAATCCTGTACAAAAATATTTTTGGCTTGGAGTGCTTGAACCAAATCTATGGAGGGAATGTTGAGTGGTTTTGTATGGACTAAAAGAAAGTTGGTTGCAGAAGGACAAACAAAGAACCCAAGATTTTCCAGTTCCCCAGCTAAATACTCCCTGTCTTGGCAAATTTGCTGAATATTAGAATAGACATACTCCATGTCTTCTAGTGCTGCGATCGCACCTACTATGGCTAACTTATTCACGTTAAACATTTGGGATGCGCGGTAGAGATAATCCACCACAGTCTCATTGGCAATTCCGTAACCCACCCTCAGACCCGCCAAGCCAAAGCTTTTTGATAAGCTGCGTAAAATGATGAGATTTGGATAGCGATCGACAAGGTCTGCTACAGTTTCCCGGCAAATTTCATAGTAACACTCATCTACAACCACCATGCACTCTACACGCTCCAGAATTTCCTGGATAATCTCTCGTGGAATCAGGTTAGCTGTGGGATTGTTGGGGTTAGCAATAAACAAAACCTTCGTTTTGGGAGTAACTTTCTGCACTATAGCCTCAACATCAAGCCCAAAGTCCCCAGTTCTATGGACTAAAACTGGATTTCCATTGACAACTTGAGTACTGAGAAAATACACAAAAAAGGTTGGAACTGGGATGATGACTTCTTCTCCCGGTTTGACAAAGACTTTAGCAATCAGTTCGATCAAATCGTCCGAGCCATTACCGATAAAAATCTGCTGTTCCTTTGCACCAGTATACTTGGCTAGTGCTTCTCGGAGCTGACCTCCAAGTATCTCTGGATATCTATTGATTGTCGTCACTGCATTTGTAATCGCTGCAATAACGTGGGGTGAGGGTGGGTAAGGTAACTCACCTTTATCCAGACGAATAGCATCACTCCCTTTAGCCCGTCTGGGTTCTTTCGGAGCGATCCCCTTAATATGTTCGTTAACTAAATAATCCATTGTTTCAAATAATATTTAAAGGTTATTTCCCAGCAACATTGGTAACTCAAGTACACTGTTTAAGATAACATCACATCCGACATTTTTGAGCATACTTTGTTGCATGGAAGCCATCTTATCTCCAAATACCCCAGTCAATACCCCAATAGATAGACATCCAGCTTGTTTGGCTGCAACAACATCACTCGTAGCATCACCAATATAAGCTGCATACTTGCGGTCTAAAGATTGAAATTCTTTTGAACAGAAAATTTCAACATTTTCATCGGGATAAAGTGCTTTAAGTACGACAAATGGGTGGGGTTTTCCAAGTTTCTGACTGTTACTAGAACGAGATAGAATTGCCTCTGCGTCTAAAACTTCGTCATATGTAACAATACGTTTTTGGTCAAAGTATTCGAGCACCCCCAGTTGGGACAAGGGCTGAATCACTTCATTTCTCGGTCTTCCTGTTGCGATTCCTAAAGTATAGCGATCGCGTAAGTTTTCCAATAGTAACCTAATACTTTCTAGGTCTAAGATCGTATCCTCATCCGGAAGAACTCCGCTACCTTTGGTTTCATACCATTCTTGAAAGTTATGATAGCAAAGCTGCCATAAATCTCCTTTAGGTTGGAGGTAACTTAACTTTGCTCCCAAAATTTTTTCTGAGAACGAACTGACATACTCAACTACATCTGTTCCTGTTAAAATTTGAGTTTCCTCCCAAAACTTCTCAATTAAAGCATCGCTAATTGTTGAAGTATAGTTATTTTTTGATAAGAAATTTTTCAATCTTACTAACTCCTCTTTAACAGAAAGAGGATTGCTGAGAATGCTAGCCCAAGCTTCAGGATAATTTGCTTTCACTGCATTGAGAATTCCCAGCAAATGCAGAGACACGACAAAAAAGGTTAAGTCCCAGTTTGAGTTAACCGCCCGCCTTTTTAATTCATAAACAAACTGACTGGATATAACCTTTTCACCTACTAAGGTCAAATTGCTTAAAAAAATCTCACCTTCATCAAAGTAATTTTTAAAACCAAGGTAGCTGTCACTACTTATCAAATCCCAGACAGTTAAGCGGGCTGTATTCCAATACTTTTTTTCACTAGTAATAACTCCATCCAAATCAAAGATGAGAGTGGTAAGTTGTTGATACATATGAGAAGGGTAAAAGGATGAAGTGATTTAGCCGACAGCATCTAATTCAGAATCTATTAAGCTTTTCGTTGCTCCCCGAACATCACTACCCATTTCAACCGCCAGAGCTAATCCTAAAAGGGTGATTTCAGGAGGAAACTTTTGAGTATCGCTGAGATTCATTGTTAGAAAAGGACAACAGAATAAAGCTAACTTTAAATACTGCTTCCAATGTGGATTCAGCCATTCTCTAGATTTCAATTCTTTAATTAAAGGAGCAAGAACTCGTTGAATTTTTGAGTGTAATAAAGCTAGCTTAACTTCTGTAGGGGCAAAGTTGTGGTTTACAATAATAGTATCGTCTTTAATTTCTAAACCAATAGAAAGTGTTTTGGCAACTTCATGAGGAAAATACATCCAAGTTGCAAACACATTATGAAACAGTGGTTTTGTTAAATCAAGAAAGGGCGAGTGACGACCTGCAAAAGCGGGATCGAAGTAGATTAAGGCAGAATTGTCTCGATCGACAAATACATTACCATTATGAGCATCTCCATGCCCGACTATAGATGGAGTTTCGCTTTTAGATGGGTCTAAAACCTCGATAGCTTGCTCTACAAGACTACCAAGAGTCTCTTTGAATTCCACTCCATTAACAATCCATTTCATTTTTGCCAGTGAAGAAAAATGAATTGTATGTCCGGGCAAAATAATATCTGTATTTTCGTAGAAAGTAGCAAAGCGTCCGCCAGTCAGTCTGTGAGAAAACAGTTGGTGAATTGGTGCTTTTTCATGTTGCTCTGCTGTTAAAATCTGGAGTGTTTCTAAATAAATCTTCCAGAGATTGTCATCAGATTTTTGTTGCAGGGAAACAATAAAATCTGCATTTTGTTGGTTATCCAGTTCTAATTTGCGAATTGTATCAAATAGGGATGGATATTCAACATATTCATAAATTAGAAGTTGCTTTCCCCATTCATTAGAACTAAATATAGGTTGAATAACTGGATAACCTGCTTCTGCTAAAATTGTCGAGTTATAGTACTCGTTGATGATACTTTTTGGCTCTACATGGGTTTTAAAAAATAGCTTTCTTCCATCATCTGTTAGTAAAAATCCATTGAGAGAATTGAGCGACACAGCTAATGGTCGGATTGTCACTTCAATGATTTTAAAAGGCAGAATAGCATTAAGGAATTCTTGCATTAATGCGTTTGCAGCCTTAACATCAGAAAATTGGAGAGATTGAATATACTGCAAATCTTTGTCTGACAAATTTTCCTCCTTAAAATGCGAAAACCCCAACCCCCTGTCCCATTGAGGGGCTTTTCCCGGTCAGATCTGCCTTCCGTCTTGATGCTAACACGCGAGGCGGAGCCTCGAAGAATGCATTCCCAGGTAGAACCTGGGAACGAGTTGATGAGTGAATGAATTGAGGACACGGGAACCAGTTGATGAATTCCTCTTCCCTAACCCCTAATCTAATAACCCTTCTCTTTCTTGAATTGCCATAGCATGGGCTGCAAAACCTTCGTAGGTTGCGAGTGTTTGAGTTGTCTGTTTCAGTTTGGCATAGCCTTCTGGAGTAAGATAGCCTATTCCCGCCCGCTTGAGGAAGTCAAAGACTGATACAGCTGAATACGATCGCGCAAAGCCTCCTGTTGGAAGAATAGCATTGACTCCCAAGCAATAGTTACTTACAGGTATTGGCGTGTAAGGACCGAGTAAGATTTCTCCTGCGTTCTTTATCTTTCCCAGTACGCTGAAAGGTTCTTTAACTAAAACCTCCAAATGTTCTGGAGCATACTCGTTGACAAATTCCAGTGATTCTTCTAAGCTGCGCGTGAGTAAAATGCCACCATAAGAAGAAAGACCTTTCTCGCAAAACTCTTGTCTCCATTGGGGAAGTTTAGTTAAATACTCACTGACATACTTAGCAGCTTTAAGAGCCAGGGATTCATCATGGGTAACGAGCAATGCAGCCGATTCCGGACCGTGTTCTGCTTCAACTAACAGATCGAGGGCTGCAATTTGAGGGTCTGTGTGTTCGTCCGCTAAGATAATGGACTCACTTGGTCCGGCTGGTAGCCCCACATCCACCGTTCCGTACAAAATTCTCTTAGCCGCAGAACCATAGACATTGCATGGACCTGTAATTTTGTCAACTTTGGGGACTATTCCCGTACCCAAAGCCATGGCTGCGATCGCTTGTATTCCACCGAGCCTGTATACGTCTTTCACTCCTGCCATTTCTGCAGCGACAAGAGATGCAGGTTCTACCTTGCCATTTTTGTCTGGTGGGGTACATACAATGATTTTGCTCACACCAGCCACTTTTGCTGGTATTGTTAACATGAGCATCACGGATGGAAAAGCGCCTTTTCCTCGTGGAACGTACAGCCCCGCACTTGCGATCGGCGTTACTTTTTCACCTGCGAAAATTCCGCTGTCAATTTCTGCAAGTTGAATTTCTTCAGGCATTTGTCTTTCATGGACTTCTTTTATATTGACAAATGCCTGATGGAGGGCTGACTTGATTTCAGGTTCAATGGATTCGCGAGCTTCTGCAAACTCTTGTTCGCTGACTTTCAGGTTTTCCAGTTCTGCCCCTGCATAGTCAAATTTTCTCACGTATTCAATTAAGGCTGCATCGCCACGCTGTCTAATTTGGTCGATAACCTCTTTTGCAATGGAGAGGGCTTGTTCGATGTTTAACTCAGCTCGTCTCTTCAATGCAGAGAGATCTTGAGATGTCATTTCTGCTAATCTGAGAATTCTAACCACTAGATGCCTGCCCTCACTCATTTCTTATAAAGTTAATTTTAGTTGCCTGAAAAAAGGGAATTTTATCATATTACCAGAAGAAAGCGCCCAGGGCAGATGGCAGAGGTCAGAAGGAAAGATGGTCAATTTTAATACAAAAGCAAGATATCTGTACCATCGTCTCAAACGGTGTAGCTCCCACCGCGTGCTTTTGGTAAGCTCGGGTCTAGCCAGATAAATCAAATTAGGATTGCTATATAAGAAAATTAACATTGACATCTCTTTTATTTCGATTATTCTAGAAATATGGCTAATGAAGAAACGGCTCGCTATGCAGATATGTTTGCTGCTCTGGGGTCGGAACCACGGCTTGAAATTATGCGACTGCTGTTTGCAGCCGATCTGCAAGGGATGACAGTGGGAGAGATTCAGGAAAAGCTCAAAATCCCGAACTCCACCCTATCGCACCACTTGGAGAAGTTGCGAAACGAGGGGTTAGTCAATAGCCGAAAAGATAGGCAATTTCTCTGGTACTCAGCAAACGCTGAGACAATGGAGGATTTGCTTGCTTTTTTAACCACGGGGAAAACAAGAAGCGATCGCTTGGAGATTTTTGGCGATCGTGCTCCTCAAGCGACTCACAAGACACCTACAGAGGAAGGATTTATGTTTGAAAGATTTTTTGAGGCTATCTTTCAAAAACTGTTTGGATTGATGTCTGAAAGATTCCGCCTTCCAGGATATGAAAGATTTACCCAAAAAGCGGTCGATGCCATATTTTTCGCGCAAAATGAATCTCGCCGCTTGGGGCATGAGTTTATTGGGACAGAACAAATTTTAGTAGGATTGATTGGCGGAGGGAGTGGAATAGCATCAGAAATTCTCACCTCTGTGGGGGTAAGCTTGGAAAAAGCACAGATTGAAGTGGAAAAAATTATAGGTCGGGGCAAAGGTAACACGCCTTTAGATATTCCCTACACACCCAGAGCCAAGCGAGTCTTAGAACTCTCGGTAGAAGAATCTCAACAACTCGGTGTTAACTACATTGGGACAGAACATTTATTGTTAGGGATTCTTCGTGAAGGTGCGGGAGGTACAGGAGGAGCCGCAATGAAAGTGCTGCGAAACCTGGGAATAGACTTAGATGCTCTTGAACAAAGGCTGCGAAGTGCTTTGAGTTAAATTTGCCCTTGGCAATAACCTATCAAATTCCCAGCAAGAACGTGCAAGACTAAATTTCTTTGTACTCTCTATGCTAAAAGACGATTTCGTTGTTATGGTTACATAGACGCAGAACTTACGTAACCTTAACGATATTTTGGGGGTTCACATTTTGTTGATTCCCCCAACCCGCTGAAGGTTATGGGTAAGTCCTGAGTGAAAAAGGCAGAGGGCATATACATAGCTACCATCTGCCCTTGAAATAGCTGTCTTGTTAAGAACATTGCCAGTCATAAAAATTGCTAAGTTAGAGGGGAAATATTTCGTGAGCATTTCAAATATATCTGCTGCCGAACAAACAGAAATGGTCGATGCAGTTTTAGCAACCAGTTTTCAAGCACAACAACAAACTGGTCCCGACCGACGACAAATACATGCAAAAAGTCATGGCTTAGTATGGGGTGAATTCATTATTGAGCCAAATTTACCGGAAGCATTACGTGTAGGGCTATTTAAAACACCTCAAACTTATCCTGCATGGATTCGGTTTTCTAGTGGGGGTTCGCCTGAAAAACGAGGAAAATTTCGTTCCGATCGCGACCCCGATGGACGCGGTTTTGCTATCAAAGTTCTGAATGTTGCTGGTAACAAAGTTTTGAGTGATGAAGAAAATACCCAAGACTTTACACTCAATAACTGGCCTACGTTCTTTGTCAATGATATTCAGGGTTATTCAGATCTTTTTCATGCTGGTAGCGGAGAACTGCCACCGGAAAGGATGCAAGAATTACAATTATCTTATGGTATTATACAACGACTTGGTAGCCAAAAAGTTGGCAATCCCCTGTTAATTCAATATTGGAGTATGGCAGCATTTCGGTTTGGCGATCGCGTTGTCAAAATGACGGTGAAACCCCAGCAACCCGAAATTTCACCAGAGACATTGCCAGAGTCAGAAAATTACCTGCGGGAAGCAATAGTTGAATATTTGACTGAAAAAGGAAAAGATGCTTATTTCGACTTTATGATTCAGTTCTATGTGGATGATGACAAGACACCCATCGAACAGCTAACGCAGGAATGGAAAGAAGAAGATTCACCATTTATTAAAGTCGCAACAGTACGAATTCCCGCACAGAAATTTAATTTTGATGAACGCCAACGTCTTGATGAAGGTATGTTTTTTACACCTTGGCATACTTTAAGCGAACATGAGCCCGTAGGAAGCTTGAATGTAGCCCGTAAAAAAATCTACGAAGAACTGGCAAACTATCGTCGAGAAAATATTGCCAAACGCCTGCGGGAACCTCAGCCCCATACAGATGTTCGAGATGAACCAGCTAATTAACAAAGTGTAAAATTTTTGTATTCTGCTTGTAGTTGCGCTGTAAAAATAGCGCAACTGCAAACTATAAGTAAATTTTAACATGAATGCGATCGGATTCATGTTGATTGACTCTTGGAATTCAATAAGAGCGATAAATAATCTTATCCAGAACTTCGATAAGTCCCGATCGTGATAATAAAATTTGATAGTCAATTAATACCTTTGCCAATTTCTCAAAAGCCCTACAGACTGGAAGTCTGTGGCTATACAAACAAAGCCCACCTGCGTGGGCTTTGGGGTCCCCACGAAGTGGGGTTGGGGGGAAACCCCCCTCCGGGTTCACCAGTCCCCAGGGCGCGGGAAATGCATTTTTAGGCTTAACCGACAAGTATTGGACTCCATCTGTACTTATGACTCTGCAAGAAACTTGTAGATCTCACGCTTTACCTGAACAAGCAGATCGCGTACTCGATTGGCTTGCTCTAAATTGCCATTGCGTGCAATGTGTGTCACAGCATCATTCAACTCTGTTAAAGTACGCCGCAACTCAACTAATTCAGAAGGCTTGCTTTCCATAAAACTGTCATGAGCGTTTCTTGAATCAGCCTGCTCTTTGCGATCGCTCAACAATCGTCTACCACTCTCGGTGATTGTGTAGACACGTTTACCATCGACTTGCTCGCTAGTCAAATAACCGCCTTCTTCCAACATCTGAAGCGTTGGATAGACAGAGCCAGGACTGAGACGGCGAAAGCCTCCCCGACGGGTTTCTAGCTCTTTAATCAATTCATAACCATGCTGGGCACGCTCAGACAGAAGCCCAAGCAGCATAAATTTGATGTCACCGCGACGGGTGCGAGGCTCATTTCCCCAATCACTACTAGACGAACCTCTGTGTCCGTGTCGCGCACTCATGAAAAATTCATTGCCAAATTCAACTCCTGCATGGACTGGTACGGGAAAACGTGGATGAAATTGTCTGAACATATATAATTTCTTGGTTTTGTTAATGTATCACGATATATCGCTATCATTATATCTAATATATTGCGATATATCGGATTTGTCAACTTTAAATTCTAAATACTTGGTCAGATGTCAATTGTCCGCAAACAAGCAGTGTTTGGCAGTTGTTTCAATCCCTAGAAGGGAGTCGTATAAGTTGCAACTTTAGCCCTGAGTATGGTTTCACGTCACATCTTCCTTATGTTTCAATCCCTAGGAGGGAGTCGTATAAGTTGCAACACCAGTTGAGATACTGACAATGCAGCAAATCAACGCGTTTCAATCCCTAGGAGGGAGTCGTATAAGTTGCAACTCAAGCATTGGGCGCGTCCAAAGGACAACCAAAGCACTCACTCCCATAGTAATGGCTGCAAAAAAAGACATTGCACAGTGCAATTTCGCGCATGGGGAAGTGCCTATCAATCGGTAGTCGAACAGAGCTTGGCGAAAGAACAGCGAACTTATAACAGCAGACAACTTTGTCAGAAATTATTAGACACAGTTAAGGTGCAGATTTTTGAGTTCAGCTAGTAAGACAGCATGATTGCAACAACTAAAAAACTCTGCATCCAAATGCTCAATTAGTGGCAGTGCTTGTTCGAGGATTGTTTGGCCAGAATTTGTTAGCATTAGCATCTTTGCTCGTGTATCTGTCGGATGAGGAGAGCGTGTTACCAACCCTTTAACTTCCAATCTTCGCGCCACTTGAGAAATTTGCATCACATCAATTTTACAGAATTCTGCCAGTTGCACCTGAGTCAGCAAATCATCTTTACTTGTGAGCCAACCAATCCCAACTAACACAACAAACTGTAGATGAGTGATGTCAAGTTCTGCCAGAACTGCATCAACTCGACGTTGCCACAAATGGGTGACTTGCCAAAGCAGATACCCTGCGCTTTCTGATGGCATGGTAAAACGTGAAACTTTTGCCCAGTCAATAGTCATAGAGTACAACCGGAAGCATTCATCGCTGTTGCAATTCGCCGAAAATCTGTGAGGCAGATTTCAAACAACCCCAATCGAAAGATATATCCCCAAGATTTCTTGTTTTTAGTGAAAGACAGATCATCGAGCAATGGTCGAATCAATGCTTCCTCTGCTGCTATGAATCTCACATCACGGCGATAAGGAACAAAACCATTGCCCATGTCACAAAGATACGGCTCTTGTTCCAGAATCTGCCCGATTGCCGTAAACGCTTGTACCACATCTGTGCTTCCCATTTCACTATGAGGAGAATAGTAAATAATCCAATCACCAACAGCAAGTCGCTTAAGCGGATTGGCTTTGCCATGACAAAGTTGACAAAAGCCTCCTTCTACACCCTTAATAACGCGATCTTTTGAGCCCACACCAATCCAGTACCGAGTTTTATTCATGACTGATGCCTGTAATCAACTAAACAGTAGGAGTCGGCAAGATGTAAATTCATTGAGCACAACTATGGCGGCGGGTTAAAAGACTAACGCTGCCTATATAGTAAATACATTTATTATATATATATTTACTATAGCCTGATTTTCGAGATATTCAAGAAGTCCACGAAAGCTTTTACCTTTGGTTTGATTGCCAATCATTTTTACTCCCACTCTCATTATCTTCATCGTCAATGTTCGACCAGGACGGGGCACATTCCACAATCCTTTCAAACCATGCTGTTGCCATCTGTGTATTGTGGTACGTACCTTACCAGTAGTCTAATTGAAGTAGGATGATAATTCTTTGACTTTCCATCCCCTTGAAGACAGTCTTAGGAGTTCTGCTCTATATGATTGTGATTTGTGGTACGCAATCGCCTCGTTTTAATTCCAGCAATTTTTGGTCTTCGCTACGTGTTAAAAATATTCTTACTGGAATGCTTGCTGCGACTGAATCAGGTAGAATTCCGTTTCAATCCCTAGAAGGGAGTCGTATAAGTTGCAACTAGCATAGTATTTCGCAAGGAAACGACTAAAGGTAGTTTCAATCCCTAGAAGGGAGTCGTATAAGTTGCAACCTAGCTTTACTTACTTTATAGGAGAGATATTTTTCCTGTTTCAATCCCTAGAAGGGAGTCGTATAAGTTGCAACTTATGATGATAGTACAAATACTCACTTTACTGCTGCTTTGTTTCAATCCCTAGAAGGGAGTCGTATAAGTTGCAACATCAAGTAAAATGATTCAAGTAATCAAAGAGTATGTTTCAATCCCTAGAAGGGAGTCGTATAAGTTGCAACCGGCAGAATCGCAGGCGGAACGGGGTACATCACTGTTTCAATCCCTAGAAGGGAGTCGTATAAGTTGCAACGATCGCACACTACTTGCCCCAGCAGATTGCGAGTTTCAATCCCTAGAAGGGAGTCGTATAAGTTGCAACGCTGATTTCTAGTAAAAAGGACATTTAGCCGCTCACGAGCTGTTTCAATCCCTAGAAGGGAGTCGTATAAGTTGCAACCTTTTAAAACTAACGATTCAATATCAGACTTATCTGTTTCAATCCCTAGAAGGGAGTCGTATAAGTTGCAACGTAAATATTTTAGGTTTTACTCACACACACCACACGTTTCAATCCCTAGAAGGGAGTCGTATAAGTTGCAACTACCTCAGAGATTTCCTGGTTAATCGGATCGCCAAGTTTCAATCCCTAGAAGGGAGTCGTATAAGTTGCAACCCCAATCAATAGGAGTCACTATGTCATTTTTAAAGTTTCAATCCCTAGAAGGGAGTCGTATAAGTTGCAACTTCCCAAGAGTCGCTAAGGTTCGATTGTGAGAAACAGTTTCAATCCCTAGAAGGGAGTCGTATAAGTTGCAACTATCTTTCTTTGAGCCATCTCAGCAATTAAGACCCAGTTTCAATCCCTAGAAGGGAGTCGTATAAGTTGCAACCGGTATGCTTTTCATAATCAAACCCTTGCTTGCCGTTTCAATCCCTAGAAGGGAGTCGTATAAGTTGCAACATCGGTGTTGGGCGTATTGTGCTCTGAGAAAATAAACTCGTTTCAATCCCTAGAAGGGAGTCGTATAAGTTGCAACTTAACAAATCCCGTGCTTGGTGCTGTTTGTGTTAATTGTTTCAATCCCTAGAAGGGAGTCGTATAAGTTGCAACCACATCACAATCTGATGTGCGGGGGTGATGCTCTCTGTTTCAATCCCTAGAAGGGAGTCGTATAAGTTGCAACTGTATATTCATATTAGTTCGCTGTGAAAGTGGACAGTTTCAATCCCTAGAAGGGAGTCGTATAAGTTGCAACTTGGTTGCTGCTATCGACCAACTGCAATCTGAATTAGGTTTCAATCCCTAGAAGGGAGTCGTATAAGTTGCAACGAGCAAAAGTTTTGGGATGATTTGCTAGGAGGTAGTTTCAATCCCTAGAAGGGAGTCGTATAAGTTGCAACAGAACTTCATCATTACTCCCCACCAAGTAAATCGTTTCAATCCCTAGAAGGGAGTCGTATAAGTTGCAACTTAAATTGCCCTAATGAGTCAATTATTGAATCAACGTTTCAATCCCTAGAAGGGAGTCGTATAAGTTGCAACATTTCACTCTTAGTTGTTCAAACTCTTGATGTAAAGTTTCAATCCCTAGAAGGGAGTCGTATAAGTTGCAACTTGGATTTGTACGTCGATGCGATCGCACAATTCAAGTTTCAATCCCTAGAAGGGAGTCGTATAAGTTGCAACTGCTAAAAGATGAAATGCTTGCAATATGGAGTTTTCAAGGTGCGGTAGCGCGGTTGGTCTAATCATAACACGATCGCGGATGGGAATGACAAGAGAAAATAGCTGAAACGCTTGTGTGGAAAGGTGCGCGGATGGTTTTTATATTTCAAGGGACTTAACTCCTTACACATCAAAGGTTTGAAGCACTTTTTCAAGAAGTACTTTTTCTACACCTACCCATCCGCGCAGCAATAGCAGCCGAAGCCAGATCTGTTGTTGGGCAAGTCCAAAGGACAGCCAAAGCACTTACTCCCATAGTAATGGCTGCAAACAAGGACATTGCACAGTGCAAAAGCACATATGGCAACCACATTGGATTTGCCATATGTGCTTTTGCAAGTAAAAGACCATCTACACCGATAGGCACAAATATGAAGAGAATAGCTGTGACAGCAATCAAGTTGCGTCCCAGTGAAACTCGGGTCATGTGTTTTTTGTGTTGCAGTTTGCACTTTCTAGAGTAGCAATGGCTTAGGTACTGCACAAGCAATTGCTTTTCTATCACCCAAGAGCGATCGCAAAGAATTTCCCAACAGCCTCTAAGCTTTTAGCATCAAGTGCAACATAGAAATAGCTGCCAAAAAGAAAACTGGCTTACTCAGTTGATGAGCCACTCCCTGGGAAGCTTTCATTAAGGGGTAGAAAATAAAACCAATTGCCAATGCTTCTGCAATTGAATAGGTTAGAGGCATAGTCACAATAACAAGAAATGCCGGAATTGCCTCAGATAAGTCATTCCAATTGATGTTTTGCACGCTACTCATCATTAAAACCCCTACTATTATCAATGCAGGTGCTGTAGCAAAAGCAGGGACTGCTGCAAAGACAGGAGTGAATAACAGCGAAAGTAAAAAAAGGATTGCTACCACCACAGACGTGAAGCCGCTCTTTCCCCCCTCAGATATTCCTGAAGCAGACTCAAGATAAGTCGCGCATGGGGAAGTGCCTATCAATGCACCAAAGGAGATGCCGATCGCACTAGCTAACAATGACTTGCTCGCATGAGGCAATTCACCTTTTTGATTGATAAAACCAGCTTGCTGTCCCAAACCAGTGAGTGTACCAATGGTGTCAAAAGAAGTCACAAACAAAAACGTTAGTGTGACACTGATGAGATTCCACACCTGGTCGGGCTGAATATTGTTCAACCCTATAAATGCTTGACCTACCAGAGCGTCTGGAAATTTGGGTAAAGCGATAATTTTCTCGGGACAAGGAGCAATTCCCAATGTCCAGCCTAACAGTGCTGTGGCAAAAATCCCCCACAGTATCGCTCCTTTGATATGACGTACCATTAAGGTTGCGGTCAGCATTAAACCGAAAACTGACATTAAGGTAGCAGGATGTTTAAAGGAACCTATAGTGGTTAGGGTTGCTTGACTGGCAACAATAATACCTGCTCCTAGGGATGGTGCGTCAGGAACACCAGACAATCCAATGTAGGCAATAAACAAACCAATACCCGCTACAGTAGCGTATTTGAGGGAAGCTGGAATGGCTTGGATGATTTGGATATGAATGTTACTGAGAATCAAACCGATAAAGATTAGACTTTCAAGTAGAACAGATGTTAATGCTAATTGCCAACTTACCTTCAACTCCAAAACCACCGAGAAAGCAAAAAAAGCGTTGAGACCCATCGCTGGGGCTAAAGCAAAGGGATAATTTGCGAGCAGTCCCATTAAAGCGGTTGCAAATGCAGAGGTTATGGCAGTGGCAATGAGAATCTGATTGAACAAATCTCCTGGCTGCTCTTGAAATATAGCATTTGATAAAATTCTAGGATTCACAACTAAAATGTAAGCCATAGTCATAAATGTCGTGACCCCAGCTAAAACTTCTGTCTTGTAAGTAGTACCCAATTGCTCAAACTGGAAAAACTGACTTACTGAGATATTGAGTATATATTTATGTGTAAATATTTTCATTATTTTTTTAAAGATTTCATTTCAGCTTACTAAAAAAATCTCACTTATTAAATGTTATAAATACGGAAATACTTTTATTTTAAACTCGGTATTTTTCCAGTACAATATGTCTTTAAATCTCGCAATAATAATTATTAAATTGATAAAAATTTGCCTATCAATTGCATTTACGATGGAGTAGCAGATGCGGCTTTATAAATAGTAAAATCATAATTATTATATATAAATATGTCTTTATATCTCTAAGAAAATGTTTGAAAAGTCCTTTCATCAGTAGCAAAACATTCAAGTTCCCCCTAAATCTACCGATAAATTGGGGAACTTTAAAAGTATTTTCCCCCCTTTTTAAGGGGGGCTAGGGGGGATCTCCGAGTGTGTAAAATCACAGCTAACCACCTTTCAAACAACCTCTAAGTGGCGGATGTTCTAGCTTGAAATGGACGCAATCTAAAGCGAAACTGGTAGCAGTTTTATATTCATCAACAACACACGCTTTTGCTAGAAATCTAATTGATGAAATGTAAGTAGGTAGACAAGAAAAAACACAACTATGAAAAAAATATAAAATATTATTCTGTTCGTAGTAGCGCTTTAATGCATGGATCTCTACTACAAATTAGTAATGATTATTCACATCCAAAACATACTACAAATCTATACTACATCTGTTTAGAAAACAACAGTGTAACAAGAACACGACTTACGCAACGTCAACGCTATTTTGGGGTTTTCACGTGTTGCAGATCCCTCCTTAAAAAGCTACGGTGGTGTACACAAGTCTTATATAGTGCATTCATTGCGGTTTCGATCCCCCCTAACCCCCCTTAAAAAAGGGGGAACTTAACTCCAATTCTCCCTTTTCACGATGTTTCATCTCTTTTCTAGAGATCTGTACACCACCGTAGCCGCTCGATTGGGGAGCTTTGCGTAAGTCCTAAAGAAGCTAATCCAACGAGCTCATCTCAAAAGAAAAATCGCGATCGCGCTGGAAGCGGCTCATTTCAAAACTGAATTCTATACAGCATTTCTGGTGAACTGTTTTTTAAAAAGAATGCGTACAAACACGGATGACAGTGCTATATATACGTAGCCTATGACTGTAATGACTTTTGGTAGAAAATTTTATGAAGAATCAAATAGTTGTCCTAAGTGACATTCACATTGGTACAAATGCTCCTACTGTCTGGTATCAAAAAGAGCTTCACGAACCTTACTTAGCAACTGTTTTAGATTGGGTCATTGCAAATGCTCCATCCATTAGAGAACTGATTCTTTTAGGTGACGTAGTTGATTTTTGGACTTACCCATCAGATCGAGAACCACCTTGCTTTGAGGACATAATTGCAGCCAACAGTAATATTTTTGGTTCCCATGGAAAGTTGAGCCAGGTTTTGACTGCTCTTGAGGGAAATGTTACCTATGTGCGTGGCAATCACGACATGACCATTACCCAGGATGATTTAGATAAGATACAAAACCCCAAAGGCTACAAAATTAAATTATCACCTGGTGATATTTACTACCCTATTGCTGAAAACAAAAAAATTGTTTGCACTCACGGGCATATCTATACAATGTTCAATGCCCCTTATAACAATGCAAACAATCCAATAGCTCCACTACCCCTGGGTCAATTTATTACCCGCGCTGTTGCTTCCATGCGACAAAAGCAACTCAAGCCCGGTCAAACTGTTGCTGACTTAAACGATTCAGGAGATCCATCTGGTTGGGATATAGTACCGGGGTTATTGAAAATCTTAAAAGATGCAATTCCCAATCCAATTGAAATATTAACTGGAAACGAACAGCAAGCATGGGATACACTCTCATCTTTAGCTAAATTGATTCTTAACACTGTTGCTAATTCAACTGGTATTGAGAGAACGCAACCAATCAAATTAGCTTTGGGGAAGGAAACTACCTTTGCAGAAGCTGAGACTATTTACGAGAATTTATTTTCGGAATGGCGGGAGAAAAACCATTCTGCATTACTTGCCTATAAAGCAATTATGGCTGATGCCAACGGCAGCTATATGGGATGGTTTGCTCAACAGCTGGCTTTTGAAGCTGAAGCAGAACTGGTGGTTATGGGACACACCCATCAACCCATTTCAGGTCTGGAAAATTCTTTAATCAATTATGTAAATACGGGATTTCATTGTCCTTCACGAACTGACATTGGGAAAAAGCACCCTACCTTTATTCTCATTAACGTTGATGATTTTCATGCAGATATTTTTCAAGTATTTAACAATGAAGGCACTTACAATATTGAAGTGTCTTATGCACAAAAAGCTAAGGTGGCTGACGGTACTTTTTCCGCAGGTGATTTCTCTTGTTATATCATCATTGATAATCAACAAGGAAAGTTTGACTTAAATCTCGAGAATTACGAAGCAACTTCCGGACATTACGTTATTGCTCCTCCCCAAAAAATCAGTCAAGGAGAACAAGTAAAATTATGGTTGCAAGATAATCCGGGACATTCTGGTGCTCAAGGTTGGGCAAAATACTCTTATAAGGATGAAGAGGGCATACTCAAGGAAATTCAATTCGCCTACAACTGTCCTTTTACTTTTTTCAATAGCGCCAGTTGCGATAATGCTAACTTTTATACTAAGACTGCCGATAGCTCTTGGGGTACACTTAATGGAGTCACTAAATTAGGACATCCATTTTTCGTGAAGTTTGTCTTGTAGTTCCAAAGACAGAGGTTATTTTCTCTGCCTATTATGGTTGCATTTTAGCGATAACCGCTAGCTCAAGTTGAAATTAGTATTAAGTACAATATTATACATAATACTGAACTCATACAATAAAAAACCAAGTGTGATGGCTAGCTAAGAACTTGTAGCTTGTATATTCAGTAAAGCGATCGCACGGGAGAGGGGAAACTAAAAGATACAATTGACTTTAGTGGACTGCGCTTTTTGATTACACCAGATGAACGATTCTTTTCCATCGGATATTCAGCAATCGATTCAACAAAGCTTGCAAGAAATTGCTCTTCAAATGGGACAACCACTTGATGAGAGAGCAGCAGAACGGCTGTATCGAGATGCCAGTCTTTTGCTCGATGGCATTCCCTGCGAACCACTCACCTTAGCACGGGTAGCAGGAACACTACTCGTATATCAAGTGCAAAACACGGAACCGGAAGAATTAGAGTGGTTTAAATCTCACGTGCAGCAATGTTCCAATGATGAAGAAGTTGAGGAACTTATCGAATCTATCCATCGAACTGATTCGCTTTGAACAAAATTACGAGAAAGCCCAGTCTTTAGACTGGGCTTTCTCGTAAATTAACAAATTGTTATTACTTAATTGTGGCAAAGGGAAATCAATACCCAAGCAACCAATTAAGACGCAAGCTGTTCTAAGTTCACTTTGACAACTTTGTTCTTTTCTTCCTCTTTTTTAGGCAGCGTCAAATTCAAAATCCCATCTTTGTACTCTGCCTTGACATCAGTATTCTGAATTTTGATAGGTAATGGAATGACGCGCTGAATCTTACCATAGTGGAACTCTGTCCGTATCGTACCTTTGTCTTCAGTCTTGGTTTGGGACTTGCGCTCTCCACTAATAGAAACAGCGTTTTCTGTTACTTGGATATCTAAATCTTTAGCATCCATTCCTGGAAGTTCCAATTTGAGATGAACTGCATCATCTGTTTGAGTCAGTTCAGCAGCCGGAACTTTCACAAAATCTTTCTCAAATGGAACTCTTGTATCTTCAAACAAGCGTTGGATAGCGTTTAGTTCTTGCCAGGGATTGTAACGAATGAGTGTCATAGGTATTATGAATAAGTAGAAATTGCGTTCTTGTGACTTTGCTTTATATACTCATAATATTCCTGGGAGAAAAGCTTTGTGATTCGGCTTCAACTACTATCAAATTCATAATAACCGTACTAGAAATAACTACTATAAAAAAGTACGGTAAACCGAAGATTTTTTATACGTTTTAGAGGGAAAAGACTTTGTTCAATTATTCTTCTGTAAAGAAAGAATGAAACACCCCTGCTTTTACCCTAACGATTGGAAATCGAGGCTATACAAACAAAGTCCGCCTGCGCGGACTTAATCATAAAGGGGGTACAAGAGGCAGATTTAGTATCAATCCTTAAAAGGGAGTCGTATAAGTTGCAACTTTTCGCTTCTTGGCTTGCCTCTTGCATAATGCTGGAGGTTTCAATCCCTAAAAGGGAGCCGTATAAGTTGCAACTACTTAATTGAGCGCGGAAATGAGCGGGTTTTTAAGTTTCAATCCCTAAAAGGGAGCCGTATAAGTTGCAACGCAAGTTTCTGTCCTTGGTAAGGGAGACAAACTAAGGTTTCAATCCCTAAAAGGGAGTCGTATAAGTTGCAACAAGGAGTAGTACAAATCTGCACTTTATTATATAAGTTTCAATCCCTAAAAGGGAGTCGTATAAGTTGCAACCGAGCGCGTAAGCTGCGTGCTGTACGTGCGCGTGTTTCAATCCCTAAAAGGGAGTCGTATAAGTTGCAACCTGGGCGAAGTATACAGGGATTTGTTAAAAGTTGTTTCAATCCCTAAAAGGGAGTCGTATAAGTTGCAACTTCTCTCTAAATGAGTAGACAGCATACGCTTTATGTTTCAATCCCTAAAAGGGAGTCGTATAAGTTGCAACCAAAGGAAGTTTTGATACTTCTACCGCTACATTACGTTTCAATCCCTAAAAGGGAGTCGTATAAGTTGCAACTCTAGGCTTCCGAGTTGAAGCCTAGATTTTCTCATGTTTCAATCCCTAAAAGGGAGTCGTATAAGTTGCAACAATACTTTTGGTTGATATTGTCGGCATCCCAACCATGTTTCAATCCCTAAAAGGGAGTCGTATAAGTTGCAACCGTGATAATCCCGGTACTATTCCGGTGATACTCTACGTTTCAATCCCTAAAAGGGAGTCGTATAAGTTGCAACAGAGCCTCTAATTCATCTACAGTAATACCTTGATTTGCAGTTTCAATCCCTAAAAGGGAGTCGTATAAGTTGCAACGCAACAGTACACAATTTATTATGGCAAGTATTAAATATGTTTCAATCCCTAAAAGGGAGTCGTATAAGTTGCAACCAGGGGACAACAGAAGATAGTAGCAGCGTGTGGTTTCAATCCCTAAAAGGGAGTCGTATAAGTTGCAACGTTTCTGTGCGCTATTGGCTGCCAGTTGTTGTGTTTCAATCCCTAAAAGGGAGTCGTATAAGTTGCAACTTCTCAGCCTCTTCTCGGGAATTGCCCAACTCTGCGTTTCAATCCCTAAAAGGGAGTCGTATAAGTTGCAACGGGGAGGTCAGCACCGATTGACTTGAGTTGGTAGTTTCAATCCCTAAAAGGGAGTCGTATAAGTTGCAACTACTTTAATCGATACATTACGCTCGGCTGGTCTGGTTGGTTTCAATCCCTAAAAGGGAGTCGTATAAGTTGCAACGCGCTCAGTTCGTATCTTTCTTGAGTGTGCTGATTCATATCCCGTTTCAATCCCTAAAAGGGAGTCGTATAAGTTGCAACGTAAGATGATTTTAATTCTTCTAATTTCATATAAGGTTTCAATCCCTAAAAGGGAGTCGTATAAGTTGCAACTGTGCTTTTGATGAAATATTCGGTATTTCTGATTTTAGTGTTTCAATCCCTAAAAGGGAGTCGTATAAGTTGCAACATTCCTCTTTGCTCAACTCAACTTTCCTCTTTGCTCAACTCGTTTCAATCCCTAAAAGGGAGTCGTATAAGTTGCAACGAATGCCAAAATTCGAGATACTATAAGCGATCTACTTTTTGTTTCAATCCCTAAAAGGGAGTCGTATAAGTTGCAACTTAAATTCCAAAATAGTTTGTATAAGTAGTAATGTTTCAATCCCTAAAAGGGAGTCGTATAAGTTGCAACGTAACCAAGTTTTCATGGGGAATTGATGCTTCAGTGTTTCAATCCCTAAAAGGGAGTCGTATAAGTTGCAACTGCTTGGAGTTGAAAAGCTTGCTCTATGTGATTTTCAAGGTGCAGTAGCGCGGATGGTCTAATCATAGCACGATCGCGGATGGTAATGACAAGAGAAAATGGCTGAAAAGCTTATTTAATAAGGAGCGCGGATGGTTTTTATTTTTCTAGGGGCTTAAATTCTTACACATCAAAGGTTTGAAGCACTTTTTATAGGAACTACTTGTTTTACACCTACCCATCCGCGCAATAATGCTTGCGAAGCACGCCGTAGAGCAGTTGTTAGTGTTTTCGTTCTTAGGTAATAATGCAGGGTTTATTTATTAAATTGAAAACACGCCGTAGAGCAGTTGTTAGAAGACGCAACTCGCGTGTGTTTAGAGCTTGGATATGATTTGATCGATATGGACATCCTGTCTCGTGAAGCTCATGTTGCCAAACGCACCATATATCAAAACTTCGGAGGTAAGGAAGAACTGTTTGGTGCAGTTGTTCGCCACTTGAGTGACACTATTCTAAGGATGTTGTTCTTAAGATCCACCGTATAGGGAATTTCCCAGAATTTAGTTAAATCTTTTTATTTAACTCTGCTCCGAAAAACTTACCTAAACTTCCTCAAACTTGTTGATTCGTTTAGCGTTTCCTTCCTGCTTCAACCAAGGTAGACGGCTACTTCTTGTCCACAGGCGTTAAGTTCAGGTCAAGCCAACCTTACTTTATTGTTAGGGGCATTCTCAAGATTGACGGACGCATTGTCGTCCCTGTCCCGTGTATGCCCACAACTTTCACAACAAAAAATCCTTTGGGATAAAGTCATCGGTTGAACATGATGGCATTTACAGCACATCTTTGAACTGGGATACCATCTGTCAACTAATTCGACTTTTGTTCCGTAGAAAAATTGCTTATATGTGAGTTGACGACGAATCTCATAAAAACAGTTATCGCTAACAGCACCAGCTAACTTACTGTTGGCAATCATGCCTTGAACATTTAAGTCTTCAATGCGAATTATATACGCTTTACGACTTAAATCAGTTGTCATCTTTTGTGTCACGTCTTGCCTAATATTGGCAATTCGAGCATGGGATTTAGCTACAAGCGCGTAAAACTCCCGAGCGTTTTTAGATGCTCTAATTTTTAGTTTTTTGTTTCCTAGTACCTTGTTACGATTTCGCCACTGCAATTTACCAAGCTTGGTTTTCGCTATTTTTGTGGTAATTGGCATGGCATAAGTCGTGCCATCAGAACAACTAGCTAAAGTTTTGACTCCTAGATCCACACCAATCTTCTCTATAGGGTGAATAATTGGTGGGATTTTTTCAGTATCTAGAGCGAAGGATACAAACCATTTATCCGCAGTTCTAGAAACCGTGAATGTTTGTGAACTGCAAATAAAGTTAATTGCCTCATGAAGTCGAAAACTTTTAATTCCTGGCAGAGGAA